>JBOHRZ010000073.1:0-10193 GCA_050732975.1 Gemmatimonadales bacterium | reverse complement strand
GGATCAGGACGTGGATCCGCATCAGTCAGGGACTCCCGGAAGTCTGGCCCGCGCCGAACGGCAGATCGACCAGCAGTATGGCGCGCAGCCGGGCCACCTGCAGGTCGCGCGCCGCCTGGGCGCTGTTGGCTTGCGCCTGGTCGAGTTGCAGCCGGGCATCGCCGAGATCGGTGAGCGTCGACAATCCGTTGCGATACCGGAGGTCGGCGATGTCGTAGGCACGCCGCGCCTGGGCGGTGGTGCCCAGACTCGCCGACCATGCCGCGCGTGCCGATTCGAGCTGGGTGCCGGCGTCGTCGTGCTCGAGCTGCGCCTGCTGCCGCGCCTGCTTCAGCCGCATCGCCGCCTGGTCCCGCGCCGCTTCCGCGGCGAGCCGGTCGGCGTGCAGCCGTCCGCCGGTCAGGATCGGCAGCGTCAGTTGCAGGTTCACCGACCAGTCGGTGAGAAAGCGGTCGAAGGAGAACGGATCCTGCGGGAAGTCGATCTTGGCGTAGGTGCTCGACAAGCCGACCGCGGGGATCCGCTCGCCTCGCGCCGCGCGGAGTTGACCCTCGCTGGCGCGGACCCCTGCAGCGGCTTCGCGCACCGGCGCCCTGGCATCGATGGATGCATCGCCGTGCGACAGCATCGCCGCGACGTCGGGCGGCATCGCCACCTCCGTCGTATCGATGAGCGGTGTGGTGAGGGCAATTGCCGTTCCGGTCGGGAGATCGAGCACCTGCCGCAGGCGGAGCATCGCCTGATCCCGTTGGGCGTGTCGCTGGATCGCCACCGGCTCCTGGTTATTCCGGGCCACGCTGGCGCGCAACTCATCGAACTCGGCAGCATTGCCCACCTGTCGCTGCAGATGGGTCTGCTGGTACGTCCGCTCCGCCTGTGACAGCGTCGAGTCGGCGATGTCGGCAAGTCGCTGCGCCAGTTGGGCGTCGACATAGGCTTGCGCTACCGTGAGCACCGCGCCGGCCCGCTGGGCATCGAATTCGATCGCCGCCTCGTCGCGTCCGGCGTTCGCCGCAGCGACCTGGCCTCCGATCGTCGCATCGAAGAGCGACTGCGATCCCGACAGCCCGAAGTTCCAGGTGTTGGGACGCCCGAACGGCAGTTGAGAAAAGTCGAAACTGCCGTTCGCCGTGCAGTCGAGGCCGTGCTCCAGCGAGTCGAGCCTGTCGGCGATCGGCAATGACGGGTTCGGAACAAAGCGATGACAGTTGGTCGGCGCCGGGAATGTGTCTGATGACGTCGACGTGCTGAACGCCGAGAACTCCGACTTGATGGTGCGCGTGTAGGTGGCACTGCCGCTCAACTGCGGCAACCGCGCCGATCGTGCCCGGAGCCACGAGGCCTCGGCACCGTTGATCCCGGCCCGGGCAATGGCCACGGCGGGGCTGGCCGCACCGGCACGAAGCAGGGCATCGCGGAGTGACAGCGACAGCGGCGTCGAGGCATCCTGGGCGGAGGCCGGCGCCACTCCCAGGATGAGGAGCATCGCGATCAGACGCCTCACGCCGTCTCCACCGCTCCGAGCCCGCGGAGGATCACATCTGCAAACGTCGCAATCGTATCGCGATCCGATCCCGGTGACGCGGCAGGCATCACGTCGCGCATCATGGCGTCCATGAACACCGCATTGACGAACATCTTCGTCGCCGCTTCGAGCGGGCCTTCCGCTCCGATCAGCTTGCGCCTGCGCGCCGCCGCGAGATAACGCCGGAGATCCGCGGCTGCGTCCTGGCCGCCGCGACATACCTTTGGCGCCAGATCGGGATGCTCCTCCCACTCGGCGAGGCAGGAGCGGATCATTCCGCGCTTGTCTGCGAGCTGCGCGTGCCGCGCCAACGCCCACTCGACCAGCTCGGCGCGCAGCTTCTTCGGCACGTCGGGAAGACGTGGCCCGACATCGCCCTCGGCAGCCTGGCCGATCGCTTCGATGAGCAATGATTCCTTCGACCCGAAGAGCCGGAAGACTGTGACCTCGTTGACGCCGGCGGCGTCGGCGATCCCGCGGGTCGTGGTCCCGCGCCAGCCGTGATCGGCGTAGAGTCGCGCGGCGACATCGAGGATCGATTCACGAGTAGCCATGAGGTAGGAATGGTAGCGAAGTGGAACGGTGCGTGCAAGCGGTTGCTTGCAGCGCGGGCTCAGGAGCGGTGATTATCGTGCCTTCGAGAGCACGACGCGTTGCACTGCCGTCGCCGCGGCGGGAGCAGGAGAGTCATGGACCGGCCGCGGGTCAACAAGTGGATCATTGCCGGAACGGTCATGATCGGGACGATCATGGCGGCGCTCGACTCGAGCATCGTCAACGTCGCCCTCCCCGACATGCGCGGAAGTCTCGGCGCCACCGTCGACGAGATCACCTGGGTGGTCACCGGATACATCCTGTCCAACGTGATCATCATGCCGATCACCGCGATGCTCGGCTCGCGCTTCGGTCGCAAGAATTTCTTCATCGCCAGCGTGGTGATCTTTACCCTGGGCTCGATGGCGTGCGGATTGTCGCGATCGTTGCCGGAGATCACCGCATGGCGAGTGGTCCAGGGGCTCGGCGGCGGCGTGCTGATCACCGTCTCGCAGGCCATCCTCCGGGAGAGTTTTCCCGCCCGGGAACAGGGCATGGCGATGGGTGTCTACGGCATGGGCATCGTGCTGGCCCCGGCATTCGGTCCCACCCTGGGCGGATGGATCACCGATCAGTACTCCTGGCCGTGGGTGTTCTTCATCAACGTGCCGATCGGCATTCTCAACATCTTCCTCATCACGCGCTTCATCGAAGATCCGCCGTATCTGGTGCGCACCAGGGGCAATATCGACTGGTTCGGCGTCGGATCGATGACCGTGGGACTCGGCGCGCTGCAGTTGATGCTCGCCGAGGGCCAGAAGTATGACTGGTTCTCCTCGCGCCTCGTCGTCACGTTGGCGGTGCTCAGCGTGACGGGGATCCTCGCGTTCATCTGGCGCGAGCTGGTGGCGAAGTCACCGGCAGTCGATCTGCGGCTGTTGCGGAACGTCTCGTTCACGTCGGCCACGGCGATCGGCGCGATCCTCGGGCTGGGACTGTATGCCGCGCTCTTCCTGCTGCCACTCTTCCTGCAGAACCTGCTCGACTACTCGGCGACCGAATCCGGGTTGGTGCTGATGCCGCGCGGGCTGGCGATGGCGGTACTGATGCCGCTGGCGGGCCGGCTCTACAACCGGACCGGGCCGAAGATCCTGGTGCTGGCGGGGCTGGTGGTCAGCGCGTATTCGTTCTGGGCGCTGTCGCGGCTCACCACCAGCGTGAGCTTCTGGGATCTGTTCTGGCCGCAGATGTGGCAGGGCGTCGGCTTCGGCCTGATCTTCGTCGCGCTGAGCACGGCGGCTCTTTCGGCGGTCGAACGCGCGCAGGCGACCGCGGCGTCCGGGCTCTACAACGTCGTGCGACGGCTCGCGGGGAGCGTTGGCGTGGCGCTCTCGGCGACAGCGCTCACCGGCGACACACGGCGGTATCGCGCCGATCTGGTGCAGCACCTTGCCCCGGGCAGTCCGGTCACCCGGCATTGGTTACGGTTGGTTACCGGTGCGATGCGCGCCGCCGGGGCGGGCACGGTCGCGGCCACGAGGAAGGCGTTGGCGCTGCTCAACGCTTCCGTCGAACGGCAGGCGGCGGTGCTGGCGTACAACCATGTTTTTCTGCTGGTCACCGTGCTGTTCGTGGTCTCATTGCCGCTGGTGTTCTTCCTGCGCGGAACGAAGTTCGGCGACGAGATGCCGGAGGCGGCGGGGGAGTAGCCTGATACTACATTTGGTACTTTGAAATACCCTACCACGCCGAGACGCCCGGCACGGCGTGTTGCCGAAGCCCGATCGCTCCTCGCTCGGCACCAGAAGAAGGTCAAGGCGTCGCTGACGCTTTCGGGGGAGCTGGTCGAGGCCGCCGACTTGCTGGCCGGCCCCTCCGGGCGGTCCGCACTCGTCGAGGAAGCTTTGCGACAATACCTCGAGGCCATTATTCGCCGAGCGCGGGACGAGCAGGATCTTGATGCCATCAATCGCGCTGCCGAGAAGGGCAACCGTGAGTCCGACGCGCTGCTTGGCTTGCAGGAATGGCCGGAGTGACCTTGAGCCGGGGGGAGATCTATCTCGTTTCTCCCCCGCCCGGAAACGATCCCAAGCGCGCTCGTCCACTGGTGGTGGAGCCGCCAGACGCTGTGCGAATCCAGAGCGGACACGGTGATCTGTGCCCCGGTCAATTCCAACGCCGACGGGCGATCGACCGAAGTACCCGTCGGAGTCGAGAATGGGTCAAGCATCGCTCGGTCGTCAATTGCGATCAGTTGGTGCTCGTTCCCAAGAGTCGACTGCGGAGATATCTGGGCCAACTCAGCGAGGAACAGCTCGCCGCGTTGCACGATGCTTTGCGTGTTGCGTTGGCGATCGAGTGATCCGGTGCGTTCTGCTCGGATGCGTCAGAATTCGACGCGCGGCCCCGAAAACCCCGGCCCCAATTCTCCCACTCTGATCCCGGTTGCCCGCGCGTAGTTCTCGCCCTTGACGGGTGAGCCGCCGAGCCGGCGAAGCATGGAGAGCTGTCCGGTGTGGGTCAGCGCGTCGGCAATCGGCCCCTGAAAGACCTTGCGAGCGTCCTCGTCGCTGACCTTTTCGTTGGCCAGCACGTCGTCGAGCGCGCGGGTGCTGGCGAAGAAGCGCGCCACGTCGTCCGTCCATGCTCGCGGCGGCTTCGGTTCCCAGTGGTGCGTTCCCACCGCAAGCGACGCCGCCCAGTCCATCAGGTCGCCCATGTGCGCCAGGATCTGCGACGGCGTTCGTGAATCCGGCCCCACCTTGAAGCCGCCGAAATCGGATGGCGCGTCGCGCAGCACCTTGTCGGCGCGGTAGGCGAGGGTAGCCAGGGTGTGGCGCAGCATGGTGGTCATCGGTTCTCGGCCTGATTCCATCGGACCTCCCTGACGCAGGTCAGCCGAAGTGTCCGAACAACCGTTGACGATGTCAATGTCCTGCGCCCGATCCCCCTGCGACTGCCATTGCCAGTCGGGCATCATTGGCATAGACTATCTATGCCATGGCCTCTTCGTCGCACGACCCGATTCCGCCCGGAACGCTCGATATGCTGATCCTCCGCACCCTGGCGCATCGCGAGGAGCTGCACGGCTTCGAGATCGCCGAGGCTATCCAGCGGACTTCTGCCGACGTGCTCCGCGTCGAGGAGGGATCGCTCTACCCGGCCCTGCAGCGGATGCTGGTCAGGGGATGGATCATCGGCGCGTGGGGAAAGACGGCGGAGAACCGGCGGGCGCGGTACTACCAATTGACCGCTGCGGGGCGCAAACAGCTTGCCCGTGAGGTCGACAGTTATCGCCGCGTCACGCTGGCGATCGATCGGATCCTCCATCCGGAGCCGGCCCGATGATCGGCGGATCGTGGCGGCGACGGTTGCGGCTGTTGTTGACGCGCGACCGCGCCACCCGCGAGCTGGAAGAGGAGATGTGCCTCCACCGCGAGCTGCGGGCCGAGCAACTGCAGGCCGCCGGCGCTCGTGAGTCCGATGCGCACGCGCAGGCTCGGCGCCGCTTCGGCAATGTCACCGGAATCGAAGAAGCCAGCCGCGACCAGTGGGGCTTCGCGTCGCTCGAATCTCTGCTGCATGACGTTCGCTACGCCGCGCGCCGACTGAGGCAACGGCCGGGCTTCACCGCCGCCGTGGTGATCGTCCTGGCGCTCGGCATCGGTGCCACGACGGCGATGTTCAGTGCGGTGGATGCGGCCATGCTCAGGCCGCTGCCGTTTCCGCACCCGGAGCAGTTGGTGACGCTCCCGGACCTCAACATCCCGTTCGATCCCGGGCCCGGCCAGCAATACCCCAAGTCCGACACGCACCGGCTCGACATCAACGACGTCAACGCGATGCCGAACTGGTTTTCCAGCGCGGCAGGATACGCCGTCGGCGGGCTCAATCTTTCGGATCCCGAGAGCCCGGCTCGCCTCACAGTCGGAGTCGTGACCGCGAACTTCTTCAGCACCCTCGGCATATCCAGCGCCATCGGCCGGACATTCAGCGCCGACGAAGGCCGTCCCGGGCACTCGCATGTCGCACTTCTCTCGTGGGGACTATGGCAGCGGCAATTCGGCGGCCGACCGATGATCAGCCGGACCATTGTCCTCAATACCTCACCGTACACCATTGTCGGAGTCATGCCGAAAGGGTTCGCATTTCCGGAGCAGAGCGAACTCTGGATCCCGATGACGATCCCGACGACCTTCGAGACGTTCGAGGCATTCCGCCAATACCTGCCATCGTCGGTGCTCGCCCGCCTTGCGCCGGGGGTCACACCAGCGTCGGCTTCCCGCCAGCTCCTGGCGCGCTGGCGGCAGGGATTGGCACCCGGGCTCAGCCGCGAGTCGAACGGCAAGGGCTACATCCACGAGGAGCTGGATGACTTCGCCCGGCGCGGTACGATGTTTCCGCTGCAGCTGAGCCTCGTCGGTGATCGTCAAACAGCACTGATACTACTGCTCGGCGCCACCGGCCTGCTGTTGCTGATCGCCTGCGCCAACGTCGCGAACCTGCTGCTGTCCCAGGGCAACGCCCGTCGGCGCGAAGTCGCGGTGCGCGAAGTGCTCGGCGCCACGCGCCAGCGCATTGTTGGCCAACTATTGGCGGAGAGCATCCTGCTTGCCGCGACCGGCGCGGCTTTCGGTCTGGCGCTCGCACCTGCGGCGCTTCGCGTCATTTCGCGAATGATGCCGGCGGGGCTCGCCGGCGTCGCCACGCCGACCATCAACCTCCGCATCCTGCTCTTCGCCGCGCTGCTCGCCGTCGTGATCGGCGTCGCCGTAGGGATCTGGCCGGCGCTCGGCGCGTCAGGCGGCGATTTGAGCGGCACCATCAAATCCGGCGGCGGCCATGGTGCCACGGGCGGGACGCTTGGACGGTCGCGGCAGGTGCTGACCGGTGCAGAGTTGGCGCTCACGGTGATGCTGCTGATCGGCGCCGGATTGATGCTGCGATCGTTCCGGCATCTGCTCAGCTCCGATACCGGCATGAATGTTGAACATGTTGGTACGCTGCGGTTGGCATTCCCGCGGGCACTGCCACCGGCCCGGAATCTGGCCGAGATCGATGCGATTCTGGAGCGGTTGCGGGCGACGCCGGGCGTTTCGGCCGCCGGCGCCGTCAACAATCTCCCGTTGGGCGGCGGCGGCGGGATTCTTCTTCGCGTCACGCCTACTGGCTCCGCGCCACCGGCCAATGACGACGAACCCGGCGCGCTGGACCTGATCGCCGCGCCGGGATACTTCCGCGCCATGGGCATCACGATCATCGCCGGGCGCGATTTCGCGTCCTCCGACCGGCCCGGTGGGCGACCGGTCGCCATCATCAGCGCCGCCGTGGCTCACCGATTCTGGCCCGGTGAGTCACCGGTGGGAAGAACATTCGGATCCGGGAGCGAAACTCCGACAACCGTGGTCGGTGTGGTGGCTGACGTTCGCGAGCTGCATCTCGACCAGGACCCTGTGCTGCAGATGTACTCGCCAATGGCGCAGCAGACGCCACCGAATGTCGCGATCGTCGCGCGCGGTACCATGGCGCCGGGCGCATTGTTGACCGCGCTTCGCGGCGCCGTGCGCTCGGTCGACCCCACGCAAGCCGTCTACGCCGTCCGTACCATGGACGACGTGCTGAATCAGTCACTGGCGCCGAGGCGTACCAACACGTTGCTGATCAGCATTTTCGCGGCGCTGGCTTTTGTCCTGGCCGCCGTCGGTGTCGGCGCGGTGGTGAGTTACGGCGTCACCCAACGCCGTCGCGAACTCGGCATCCGGGCCGCACTGGGCGCCTCGGGATCACAATTGATGACGCTATTGTCGCGGGAGATGGCGATGGTTGCCGCGATCGGGGTGCTGGCAGGACTCGCCGGCGCCTGGGCCCTGGCGCATCTGATGTCGTCGCTTATCTACGGCGTCACCATCCATGATCCGGTGACATTCGTTGCCGTGCCGGCCGTGCTGCTGACGGCCGCGGCGGTGGCGACGTTCGTGCCGGCCCGACGGGCGCTTCGCGTCAATCCCGTGGAAGTAATGCGCGCGGAGTAGCACATGGTTGGCTGGATCACCCGCATTTCGCGTAAACAAGACCCGCCGTGCGGCCGTCAGATACCCGCGCGGCCGCACCACGCAATTCCTTGTCGCGATGCCGATTATCGCGGATTTCCGGGGAATCACCGTTCGTATGTATTACGGCGACCACCCACCGCCGCACATCCACGCCGAGTATCGCGGCGACACAGCCAAGTATACGTTCACGGGAGATGTGATTGCCGGAACGATCCGGTCGCGCACTGCTCGCCGACTCATCGACGCGTGGATCCGGCGTCACCACGATGCATTGGAGGCCCGATGGCTGAACGTAGAGGAAGGAAAGGCACTGCGGCGAGTCGAGCCACGCCGGTGAGCGAGCCGATACCGAAGGTGGTTGATGCCAGTTACCGCGGCGGGTACCGCATTCGTCTCACCTTCCGCGACGGCACGGCGGGTACGGTCGACTTCCAGCCGTACCTGGGGATGGGACCGGTCTTCGCGCCGCTCAAGGCGAAGGATTATTTCGCGCGATTTCTGATCGATGGCGACACCGTGAGCTGGCCCAACGGCGCCGACATCGCGCCGGAAACGCTCTACGCCGAAGCGCAGCGCACCGCGAAGCGAGGCCGCACGGGGCGGGGGTGACCAGCCCGGATCACTCCGCGCCCACCCGGACTCATCCACTTCCTGGCCGATGGAACCGGGAAGGGTCGCTAGACTTCGAGGATGTGGGAACGTCGGCACCACGCCTGGGAGAGTCCTGCCCTTCTGGGCCGGACCATGGATCTGCTGGTGCTGGGCCACGCCGGCGTGCGTCTGCTGGCGTTCCCGACGTCGCAGGGTAGTTGGCACGATTGGGAAGACCGGCAGATGCCCGACGCCGTCGGCGATCTCCTCGCCGGCGGCGCCCTGCAGATGTTCTGCGTCGCGTCGGCCGACGATCGAAGCTGGTATGACGAGACGATTCCTGTGCACCAGCGCGCCGAATGGCAGGCTCGCTACGACGCCTTCCTGCATGACGAAGTCGTACCGTTCACTCGCTCGCGCAACGACCATCCGCTGCTGATGACCGCCGGCGCATCGTTCGGCGGTTATCATGCGATCTGCTTCGCCATGCGATACCCGCACCTGGTCAGCCGGGCACTGTCGATGAGCGGGCTACCCGACGTCCGGCGTCTCACCGGCGGCATTTCCGACGATCTGGCCTATTTCTACAATCCAGCCGAATTTGCAGTCCATGAACACGACCCCGAACGCATGGCGCAGCTTCAGCGCCTGGATCTCATCCTCGCCGTGGGCCGCGACGACTCGCTGTGCGCCGCGAATGAGACCTTCTCGCACGCCCTCTGGCAGCGCGGCATCGGCAACGCGCTCCGCATCTGGGACGGCTGGGCGCACGATTGGCCGTACTGGCAGCGCATGCTGCGCCTCTACGTCAATGGGCATGACTGACAGGAGAGATGTGAGAAGAGATAAGAGAGAAGTGGTTCCTCGCGATGCCGGCTGAGGTGCGTCGCATCGGCCTCCTCGTGGGGCGGGAGTGGTCCTGGCCGCCGGCGTTCATCACCGAGGTGGCCCGCCGCGACCGCGGCGTCGTCGCCGAGTATGTCAAACTCGGCGCGCCCGCGCTCGACGACCCGATCCCCTATGCGGTGGTAATCGACCGGATCTCGCACGAGGTGCCGTTCTACCGCGTCTGGCTCAAGCATGCCGCGCTGCGCGGCGTCGCGGTGATCAACAATCCCTTCATGTGGAGCGCCGACGACAAGTTCTTCGGCGCCACCCTGGCCGAGGCAAACGGCATCCGCTCGCCGAAGACGGCGATACTCCCGAACAAGGCCTATGTGCCGGGGATCAAGCACGACGAATCGCTGCGCAACCTCGTCTATCCACTCGACTGGGACGCATTGATCCGCCACGTGGGTCTCCCCTGTGTCCTCAAGGATGCGTACGGCGGCGGCTGGCGCGATGTCTGGGTCTGCCGTTCACGCGAAGAACTGATCCGGCACTACGACGAGAGCGGCCTGCTCACCATGGTGGTGCAGGAATTCATCGCATGGGACGAGTTCGTGCGCTGCGTCTGCATCGGTCGGCAGCACGTGCTGCCGATCCAGTAC
>JBOHRZ010000072.1:0-10406 GCA_050732975.1 Gemmatimonadales bacterium | reverse complement strand
CCAGGTAGTTGTATTTCCCGAACAGCCGGAAACCCGCCATCGGTGCACGGTCTTCATTGGACGGCACGCTGTCGATCGCCGCGAACTCATGCTGGAGAAACCCGGACCGGCGCACGTCGTCGAAGGTTGCCGAATCGAGCACGATAGCGAGATGGTTGAGGACCAGCGGCGCCGGCGATTCCGCCACGCTGCCCCGCGCCGGCCCACGCCCGATCATTGCGGCCACAAGCGCCGCCGCGGCGCAGCGAAGGGCGGTCGTCATGCCGTGATTTCCGCCGCGAGCAGGCCATCGAGGTCGAGCGGTGCCAGCATCATCGCCAGCTCGCCGGACGCGGTTCTCGGCCATTCGTCGCGGGGACGGTCGCGGTACAACTCGACGCCGTTGTCGTCGGGATCGCGCAGATAGATCGCCTCGCTGACACCGTGATCGGAGGCGCCGTCGATCGGGATTCCCACGTCGAGCACCCGGCGGAGGGCACGCGCCAGCGACGCCCGGTCGGGATACCGGATGGCGACGTGATACAGACCGGTGGATCGACGCGGAGGCGGCGATCCACCTTGACTCTCCCAGGTATTCAGAGCGATGTGGTGATGGTACCCACCGGCACTCAGGAACGCCGCCGAATCGCCCATGCGCTGCTGGACCTCGAACCCGAGGGCGTCGCGCCAGAAGTGCAGCGCGCGGTCGAGATCGGCCACCTTGAGGTGGACGTGGCCGATATCGACCCGCGGATCGATCGCCGTCACCGATGGCTTACCAGACGGGCAAGCTCGAAAGCGGCCGCCGCCGCCACCCCGCCGACCACCAGCGTCTGGAGCGCGCTGCGCGCCCGCGACGCTCCGGTGAATGCGCCCTTCACCCAACCGAACACCGCCAGTGCGGTGAGGGTGATGATGACCGACCAGCGCAACCCGACGTACACGTCTGACGTGGCGAAGTATGCCGACAGCGGAATGATGCCGCCGACGACGTACGACGCGGCGATCGTCGCGGCACTGCGCAACGCCCGTTGCGGATGCGGCTCCTCGAGACCCAGCTCGAAGCGCATCATGAAGCGTACCCAGTCGTCGGGACGGGAACGAAACGAAGCGATCACCGGGGCGCTTTCGGCGGGGGTGACACCATAGCCGGAGAACACGTCGACCACTTCGCGCGCCTCCTTGTCGGGAACGACCGCCACCTCGCGATACTCCCGGGCCAGCTCGCTCACGTAGTGCTCGGCGTCGCTGCGGGCCGCGAGATATCCACCCAGCCCCATCGCCGTGGCGCCCGCGACGATCTCCGCCAATCCGGCGGTAATCACCAGGCGGCTCTGGGCGATCGCGCCGGTCATCCCGGCGGCGAGGGCGAACGGCACCGTGAGACCGTCGGACATGCCGATCACCACGTCGCGAACGGCCTCGGGCGCGGTGAAGTGATGTTCGTGCTCTTCGGTTGCGCTCATCGATCGGCTCTCTCCGGCGAAGGTCACCAGCCGGCGCGTGGATCGGGCAGCTGCGTCAGCCGGGCTTCGATTTCCGCGCGCCGCGCGGCCAGGCGCGGCGGCAGCACCAGGTCGCGCCCGAGCTGCTCCTCTGGTACATCCACGGTGAAGCCTGGTCCCTTCGTGGCCAGCTCGAAGAGCACCCCGCTCGGCTCCCGAAAATAGATCGAGCGGAAGTAATACCGGTCGATGACCGGGGTCGACGATACCCCCGCTGCATGCAACCGCTCGAGCCAGGTGTCATGCTCCGCGGGTTCGGTCGCCCAGGCGATGTGATGGACGGCGCCCGCACCCGACCGCCCCGGCAGTGGAGGCGGCGCGTCGTAGCGGATCGTGGCGTGTCGGGTCGGACCGGCCACCAGCCACGTAGCGCCGTCGTCGCCCGCCGCGCCCATCACGTCCTGCAGATACCGCCGGGTCGCCTCCCGCCGCCCACCGTACGCCCGGACGCCGTCGAAGCCCTGAAGGGCGAATTCCGGCGGGATTTCCGGATGCCGGGCCACGAGCGGCAAGTCGGGATTTCCCGCCGCGACGAGTTCGAGGCCGAGCCCCTCCGGGTCGTCGAACTCCAGCCGCTCGTCGCGCCTGGTCGTCTCGATCCCCCGGTCGCGAAGGCGTCCCTCCCAGAAGTCCAGCGCCGCAGGCGATCCCACCCGGAAGGCGATCCGGTGGACCATCCCGGCCCCGGCCCGGCCCCGTACCGCGCCGGGGTACTCGAAGAAGGTGAGGTCCGACCCGGGGGACCCGTGCTCGTCGGCGTAGAACAGATGGTAGACGAAGGGGTCGTCCTGGTTGACCGTCTTGGCCACCAGTCTGAGGCCGAGGACTCCGGCGTAGAACGCCAGGTTCCCGGGGGCATCGCCGGTGATGCAGGAGATGTGGTGGAGGCCGTCGAGTTTCACGGGGGAAGACTAGTCCCTTGCGGTAGTGGTTGCCAAAATCGCCTGGAGGCGCTTTATTACCGTGCTACGATCACCATGCGCCATTCCGGCGCACTGGAGCGGTTTCAGGGAACGCGTCGGGGGAATCGGCGTTCAGCCGGTTCCCCGTCGAGTTTCCGGATCGTGCACCACGGCGTTTCGATGCCGGAGTGGAGACCGACCCGCGCGAGGGGATGATCGCGAACCTGTAGTCGGTCGCACGGCACTGTCCGGACTCCGATTACACATCATGCAGGAGCAGGACAGCATGCGTACGACTGGCACAGTCAAGTGGTTCAACGACGCCAAGGGCTTCGGCTTCATCACTCCCGAGAACGGTGACAAGGATTGCTTTGTTCACCACTCGGCGATCCAGGCCCAGGGCTTCAAGTCGCTCTCCGAAGGGGAGCGCGTCGAGTTCGACATCGTCCAGGGCGCCAAAGGCCCGGCGGCGGAGAACGTCGTGAAGCTCGGCCGATAAGGCCACCCCCCCATCGCGGCGCAGGCCACGATGCCAGACGGCCGGTTCATCACCCGATGAACCGGCCGGTTTGCGTTTCAGGACAGGAGTGAGGAATGAGGGGTGAGGAGCGCCCCTCACCGCTCACCCCTCACCCCTCCCCTCACACCTCCCAGCCAACGCGATACGCCGGCGAAAGGTACTGATTGGCGTCGGGGAGATTGGTGATGCTCATCGACGCGGCATCGTAGAGCACTTTCTTCCCCTGGCCGGCCCGCAGTGCCACAACTCCCAGCAGCATGGTCTCGGTCAGTGCCGCTGCATACTCGAACGGCGATGACGCCTTGTCGGTGCCTTTGCAGGCGTTGACCCAGTTCATCTCGTGCGTGGTGGTCACCCGGGGATACTTCTGCGGAACCGACGCGGTCTTCTCCATCAGCGATTCGGGATACAGATGAGGCTTGGCGCCATAGGTCTGGTTCATGAGCATGCCCTTGTCGCCGATGAAGAACACGCCGCCGTCGGACGGGAGCACCACGCTGTCGGGGAGAAAGTCCGGCCGCGGCGGATACAGTCCGCCGTCGAACCAGTTCAGCTTCACGGGCGGCTGGCTGCCGCGCGCCGCGAACTGGTAGTGCACGGTGGTGGCCGCGGGATAGGTCGCCGGATCGCTGACGTCGCCTCCCCACGGCGTTGAGGTCGCCTCGATACTGAGCGGCTGGGTCAGCCCCAGCGCCCAGTATGGTTGATCGATCAGGTGAGCGCCCATGTCGCCCAGCGCGCCGACGCCGAATTCCAGCCAGCCCCGCCAGTTGAAGGGATGATAGATCGGGTGGTAGTCGACATCACGCCATGAAGGCGCGGTGTACAGATCCCAGTGCAGCGTGTCGGGCGGCGAGTAGTTCGCGGCCCAGAGACCCCGCGCGATCAGGTCGCTGATGGCGTCGGCGTCCCATTGCGGCGCGCCCGGAACCGTCTTGGGCGTACCCGGGACGTAGCTGGCCTCCGGTTGGGGAGCTGGTGTGCGCGGCAGCGGCCGCGATGGCCGCGGTACTCCCTGCGGCCACCACCCCGCCGGACGGTCGGTCCAGACCATGACCTCGCGCACCGGACCGATCAACCCGGCCTGGATCCATTCGTTGATCCGGCGCGCATCGTCGCTGGAGTGACCCTGGTTGCCCATCTGAGTCACCACGCCGGTGGACTTCGCCAGGTCACGCAGTACCCGCGCTTCATGCACCGAGTGGGTCAACGGCTTCTGAACGTAGACGTGCTTCTTGAGCTGCATCGCGGTCTTCGCGACGATCGCATGGGCGAAGTCCGGTGTGGCGCAGAGCACGGCGTCGATGTCCTTCTGCTGCTCCAGCATGACGCGGAAATCGGCGTAGCGCTTTGCACTGGTAAACTGATCGCGAAGCCGCAGGGTCTTGTCCGACGGCTGCCGGCCGTTGTTGATGCGCAACCGTCCCGCGAGCGAGCGGTCGACGTAACCGAAATCCACGTCGCACAACGCCACGATATTCTCGGAGCCAAGTTCGGTGGCGTTGCTCATGCCCATGCCGCCGCATCCGACCATGGCGATGTTGAGGGTATCGCTCGGCGCCTGAAAACCGCGACCGAGGACGCGCCGCGGAACGATCATCGCGCTCAGCGCGGCGCCAGCCGATCCGCTGACGAAGTCACGACGGGAAAACTTGCGAGTCGACATGGCACCGTCCTGTTCCGGGGATGGGGTGGGCAACGATCAGCAATACGCGGCGTCCGCGCCGGAGGTGTCAAGCGACGCTGCCCGGTGCGGCGAGCGTCACTCCGTTCCGCTGGTCGCCGCCTGCACGGCCTGACGGAAGTCGAGCGGCGCCTGGATGTTGTCGAATTCTTCCTGGGTGCCACCGCTCCCGGTTACCGTGATCACGCCGAATCCGAACATCCTGCCGGCGAGACTCTGCGATACGCCGATTGCTTCCACCTTGGGGAGAAGCAACTCCATCGACCGGGTGCTGAGGACCCCGACTTTGACGATGACGCGCCGGCTGGTGACCGCGAATTCGGAGTTGGCCCGGCGCAACCAGGCCGCCAGCAGCACCACCACTGCAACGACCGCCGGCGGAATCGCCAGCAGTGAGCGGTTGGCGGAGAGCGCCCACATCGCGAGCGCCACCATTGCCAGAGCGACGATCGCGGGCCCGATGTAGATCTTCCAATGCAATCGGGTGCGGAAAGTGACACGCTCACCCGGCAGCAGATGCGTGTCGATGTAGCTCACGCGGTCCTGAGGAGTTCGATCGCGCGGGCCAGCGCGGCCCGCTCGCCATCCGGGAGCTGCGCCGCGAACTCCTGACGTACTCGCTCCAGTTCGCGGGCGCCCTGCGTCTGGCGTTCTTCGCCGAGACGCGTCACGGCGGCCAGCACGCTGCGCCGATCATTGGGATCATCGACTCGCCGCACCAGCCCGTCGGCTTCGAGACGGTCAACCAGTTGGGTCATGTTGGACCGGACACAACTGACCCGGGTTGCCAGTTCGCTGAGCGGCAGGGGCCGCCCGGCATCGACCAGCTGGGTCAGCACGCCGAGCTTCGACATCGACAGGCCGACCTGACCCAGCTCGCGTTCGATCCGATCCTCGAGGGCGTGGGCGGCGCTCAGGAACGACAGCATGACCTGATTCGACGGCGGCGCGCCCGGATCCTTGAGACGATTCATGAATGAACCATATCGCCGGAACCGGCGGAACGCCAGCGCCGCCACCGGCCCTCACCGGTCGTCGACGTGCCGGCCGGCATCGAGGTGATCGAAGTTCATGACCGCGTTGAACACCAGCATGTGGCTGCCGATCGTTTCGCCGCGGTACATCGGATTGCTGGCGAACAGCACCACATGTCCCTTGTCCAGCGGCGCGTCCACGACGACCGGACGCTGCGCGATATCGGCACCACCGCCGAGAAGCCCGGAAACCAGCAGGTTGCGCTGATCGGCAAAGCGCAGGATCACCCGCGGACGCTGATCGGGCGGGATGATGTTGAGCGGATTGCGCAACTGGTCGTCACTGACCGGTGCGGCCTGCCACGGCTGCACCTCCGCGCGCGGCAGCGCCAGAAATTCCGAATCGAGCGCCGGCCTCCCCTGCACCACGTCGGCATCATCGGGTGTGCCGCGGCCGGTAGCGCGGGCACTGCCCCCTCCGCGACCGCCCCCTCCGCCTCGACCACCACGCGTGTTGCTCACGCCGAATGACTCGCCGTCGTCGCTGTAGACTGCGAGGTTGTCGATCACACCGTACGCGATGGGGCTGGCGTCGTCGACCATGCGGGTGCGCAGCAACGTTCCAACCACCTTGCTTCGCGCCTGGTTGGCACTGACGCCATTGGTGAGTCCCAGCGCGATCGCGAAATCCGCCGACGAGTTGGCGCCGATGAATACGCCGCCCCGCCGCACGAAGTGCTGCAGGTGCTCCACGCCCTGATATCCAAGTCCCGGCCGGATGTCGTCGGTCTGTGCCCAGGCCCCGATGTTCGGCGTGTCCGGCGAATTCTTCCACGGCATCGGGTTGCGCCACATCGGCAATCCGTCGATCACGCTCTGCACCGATCCGCCGCCCGGTCCGAAGACGATCACGTCGTACCTGGCGTTCAGGTCGCCGTCCCGGGCGACATCCTGGGTGCTGATGTAGTCATAGGGCACGTGCGCGAAGTCGAACGCCTCACGCCACCACCCCTCGGTCTGGGTGTTGGTCCAGGTATGCATGATGGCAACGCGCGCCGCACGCAGCGGATGCATGGGCACCGACGGAACGGCCCCGATGGCGCGGGCTTCGATGCCAAGATCGTGAGCCGCGCTGTCGAGATCCCGTCGCGCGACATCGCGGATCACGATCGATCCACGATTGTAGTGGATGCCCTGATCCGTGAAGGGCTCTTCAGTTGCTTCGAAGTCGGCGTCTTTCAGGCGGTATCGCAGGGTGGCAAGGGCTTCGTCGCCGTTGGCATTGACGGCGAACATCGTCCCGCTGCCGATCACGCCGCCCGGCGCCCGGACTTCGCCCCTCACTGCTTCCATCGGCGCGTGCAGGACCATCGTGTCGGTGACCCGGATCGCCTGCACGGCGAACGCCTCGGGAAAGGTCCATCCGGTGTCGTCATACGGCCGTTTCTGCGGATCGTCGGGGCTCCAGTACTGGTAGTCGAGCAGCGCGTCGGCGATCCGTGAGTAGGGCTGGTCCATGCGCACCAGGTAACTCCCGGCCGGGAATTCGCGAGTGGCCGGTTCGGGTGCGCCATCGCGTCCGGTGGTAACTGTGTCGCCGCCGCCCCCACGCCCGCGGCCGCCACGCCCCGGGGCAGCGCGGCGCACCGGCATCGTCACGGTGAACGGTGCGGTCGCCCGGGAGATCTCCACGTGCTGTTTCTGCAGCACACGCAGCAATTGCGCTTGCGTTCCCGTCCGGGGGTCGCTGGCCGGGAGGACATATGCGGCCGGCCCCTCGGTGGTTGCCTTGGCGATCGACCGTTTCGCCTTCTGGTAGAAGTTGCCGAGCAACAGGCGGCGGTTGTCCGCGACGTAGCTCAGTGAGACGAGAAGACCCGTCTCCTCGTAGTTGTTGTTGTCGCGCATCGACCACTGCACCCGGGGCAGCGGCGGATCCTGCCGGTACCAGGTCCGCTCGGTTTCCGACGGCGACAGGGTGCGCTCCATCGTCTCCGCCGTGGCGCCGTTGCCGAACGTCTCATACAGGCGCGAGATCCCGTTGTGCATCGCCGCCATGAACATCAGGTACCCGGGCGACCAGGTGTCGAAGTCGCCGTGCGCAAACACGCCGGGCATCCCGAACCGCGTCATCTCCTGCACGTTGTTCCAGCCGATCATCTCCCACTCGTTGGTGAGCAGCGGGTCGAGCCAGGCGTTGTATGGGCCGTCACCAATGGTGTTGTCATACAGGTAAGCCACCGACTCGTGCAGATCGTGGAGCACCTGCGCGTTCCAGGCGAGATAGGTGTCGAGAACATTCTGCGACAGCCTGAGGGTCAGCCCCATCGCGTCGCGGTTGTTGTCGTGCGCGACGTAGTGACCCCAGTAGATCAGGTTGGGCACGGTTTCGCCGGGGTGCTTGACGTGCCAGTTGTACAGGTCGACCATGCGGTCGCGGCCGTCGACTTCAACGATCGGCGTGATCAGAGTGATGACGTGATCGCGGATGTTGCGGATGTACGGGCTCTGGTCCACGGCCAGCCGGTAGGCCAGTTCCATCAGCGCCGTCGGCGCACCGGCTTCGGTGGAATGGATGGTGCCGGTGATGTAATACACGGGGGCCGTTGACCCGGCGAGCCGGGCCGCGAGTGCGTCGTCGAACCTGATGGTGCGCGGGTCGGCGAGCTTCGCGAGGTTGGCCTTGTTCTGGTCGAGGTGCGCCAGCAATCCTTCCGAAGCCACCGCGACCGCGATCATCTCGCGGCCCTCCTCCGTCGTGCCGATGGAATACACCCGGACCCGCGGACTCGCCGCGGCCAGCAGCCGCATGTACCGGTAGACATCCTTCGAATACGGCAGCTCGTGGGGATTCCCGGCGATGTCGCCGAGCACCACGGCCGGCGTGGGAACCGTCTTCGACGCCGGGAGATAGTCCACCAGCGGTGAGCTGAAGAACGGCTCCGTAGTGTATTCGTGCAGCTTCCGGGTGTAGGCCGTGTCGACCGGCTGGGCGGGATCGCGCCCGGGGCGATCGGCGGCGGCGTCCTGCCCCCCAGGTGCCGCCGGCCCGGCCTGCGCCGACAGCGTTACAGCCACCCCCGCCTGCAGCAACACCGTCAATACACCACGTCGCCACCACGAACGTCGCATGGTCAGTCCTGTCGTTGATGCCTGCCGGGAATACCGCCGTGATCCTGCCGGCGCCGCGATCATCGCGCGTCCGCGATCCTGCCGGCTCGATCGCCTGAGAAGCTAACTCCCCGATGGTCGTACTCGACCACGCGTATCCTGTTTCAGGGTGAAGCGACATTGCCGGTACCCGGTTACTAGTATTCTCCGTCGTTTCGAACCGCTCCGAATCTTCATCTACGCTCACACGGACTCCAGCATGGATCGCGTTCGCCAGTTGTTGCTCGCCGTCGCCTGCTTCGCTCTCGTGCAGGCGCTCCCGGCCCAGACCTTTCCCACCAACGACCCCGTCATCAAACAGATCTACGCGATCGGAATGGACAGCACGCACCTCTACGCCGAGGCGCACTCGCTGTTCGATTCGCTGGGTCCGCGGCTGATGGGTTCGCCCAACATCAAGCACGCGCAGGACTGGCTGGTGGGCATGTACAAGTCATGGGGAATCGACGCGAAGGAAGAAAAGTACGGCACCTGGCGTGGCTGGATCCGGGGGCCATCGCACATCGACCTGGTCGAGCCGCGGGTGCGTTCGCTCGAAGGGCAGATGGTGGGATGGAGCCCGGGGACCGGAGGCAAGGATGTCACCCTTTCGACGATCGTTCTGCCGCAATTCACGGACAGTGCCGAGTTCGTGAAGTGGTTGCCAGAGGCGCGCGGCAAGCTGGTGCTGATCTCGGCGGCGCTGCCGACCTGTCGCGGCCGTGATGAGTGGCTGCAATACGCCACTCCGGCCTCGCTGGCGAGAATGGACACGCTGGTATCGAAGGCTCGCGAGGGATGGACCGGGCGCGACGTCCGCGGCACCGGCTACTCGGCAGCACTGGGAGGCGGTGAACTCGGCGTCCGGCTCGAGCAGGGCGGCGCAGGTGGCATCATCTCCTCGCGTCCGAAGCTGGTATGGCCCAACGTGCTGGCGCCGGCCGGCGGACGCGGCGGATTCGGCTGCCGCGGCGGAGCGGGAGGGGGCCGGGGCGGCTTCGGCGGCGCCAATCCCGCGGCCGATGTGAGTGTCAATCTGAATCTCGCCAATGGCACCGCGACGGTCGACAGCGCAGCGCTGCGCGCCGCGATTGCCGCGGCGGGCCGGGGCGGCCGGGGCGGCGGCAGCGGCTACGGCGCCATGGAGATCTTCGAGACCTACAACACGAAGACCCCCGCCATCGCCCTTAATTGCGAAGACTACAGCCTTGTCTACCGGCTCACCGAAGCAGGCGACAACCCGAAGATCCGGCTCAATCTCACCAGCAAGCTGCTCGGCGAGCAGCCGGTTTTCAACGTCGTCGCCATGGTCAAGGGTTCGGAGAAGCCCGACGAATACGTGGTGCTCTCGTCGCACTTCGATTCGTGGGATGGTTCGTCGGGCGCCACCGACAACGGCACCGGCACCCTGACCATGATGGAAGCAATGCGGATCCTCAGCAAAGTCTATCCGCATCCGAAGCGCACCATCATCGCCGGACATTGGAGCGGCGAGGAGGAGGGCGAGGTCGGTTCCAAGGCGTTCACCGAGGACCACCCCGAAGTCATCAAGGGATTGCAGGATGTCTTCAACCAGGACAACGGCACCGGCCGCATCCAGCGCATCGGCGCCGGTGGCATGGTGCACGGCCCCGAGCACGTCAACATGTGGCTGAGCAAGATTCCCACCGAATGGAGCTCCGAGATCGGCAC
>JBOHRZ010000071.1:0-10475 GCA_050732975.1 Gemmatimonadales bacterium | reverse complement strand
ACCATCTTCGACAACGTCAACGCTCATGTCGCCGACCTCGACCTGAACCTTGCCGGCGTCAGCGACCTCAACCTGGCAACGTCCGGCCTGCGGTTTCCATCAGCGTCGTTCATGACGTTCGGTTCCTGTCCCGTCGCCTGGGCGCACGATGATCCCGCCGACTCGCTCTATCGCTCCGCGCGGGACGCGCTGAACCGCGGGGACTATCGCCACGCGGCCGACATGTTCAAGTCGCTGCCGCAGAAATATCCCTCGTCGGCGTATGTGGCGGACGCCCAGTACTGGGAGGCGTTCTCGCTCTACCGCATCGGCGGCACACCGGAGCTGCGCGAGGCGTTGGCCGTGCTCGAGGCGCGCAAGGTGGACAGCACGTCGACCGGGCGCCGTCACGCGATGACCGTCCGCACGCCCCGCGCGTCGATCAATGGCAGCGTCAACTATGCGGTGGATGTGACGGCGTACAGCGATGCCTTCGGACGCAGCACCCAGACCGATGCCGCCGGCCTCGCGGCGCGGATCGCCAATGTGCTCTCGTCGCGGGGGCTCGCGGCCGATCCCGCCGTGAAGCGTGCGTTGGCCGCGGGCGGCGACATCTGCGATCAGGAGGACCAGGCGGTGCGGGCCGAGGCGTTGAGCGCCCTGATGCAGAACGATCCCGAGACCGGGCGGCAGATGGCGGCGAAGATCCTGGCCAATCGCGATGAATGTTCGGTGCCGCTGCGGCGCAACGCGGTGATGGTGCTGGCCTCGCGCCGGGACGATGCCGCAACCGCGGCGCTGGTGCCCGTCGCCAAGTCCGATCCATCCGCGGCGGTACGCTCGGCGGCGATCAGCTACCTGGTCCGGGCGCAGACGGACGCCGCGACGCAGGCGGTGATCGACATCGCGACCAGCGACACGTCGAGCCGGATCCGGCGTCTCGCGGTCGAGGCCCTCGGCCAGAGCGGCAATGCCAGGGCGCGAGCGGCGGTGCGGTCGATCATCCAGTCGAGCAGCGACGCCGAACTGCAGATGGCCGCGATCGATGGACTGGATCGTGATCAGCTGACGGCCGACGATGCAGTGTGGCTGCGCGGACTCTACACCAAGGCCTCGAGCACCGCGATCAAGGCGCGAATCGTGGCGGCCGTGGCCCGCGCTGGCGGCGATGCCAACACACAGTGGCTGCTGGCGCTGGTCCGCAATCCCGATGAGCCGCTCGAATCGCGGACCATGGCATTGGACCGTGCCGGCCGGAACATGGATGCCGCGACGCTCGCCAGGATCTACGACGCGTCATCGGAGCGTCCGATTCGCCGGACGACCATCATGCTCCTTGCGGAACACAGCGATTCCGCCGCCGTCGACAAGCTGATCGAGATCGCGAAGAACGGTACCGACCCCGACATGCGACGCCAGGCGATCGACGCATTGGCCCGGAGCAAGGATCCCCGTGCGTCGAAGCTGCTGCTGCAGTTGGTCGACCGGTGAGGCGCGGGATGCGGGTCGCCGTCGCGACCGTTTCGATCGTGGTAGTGCCCGCCGCCGCGGTCTGTCAGGCGCTCGACCGCCGTGTTGTCGACGCCGGCGACGGCACCGTGCAATTCCACTTTGCAGCCCGGACCGGGGTCTGCGGCGATGGACGCGGTTTCTTCCGCGTGGCGGAGTCGGGCTACTCGTCGAGCTACAACGTCGGGTCTGACGGCGAGGACTGCGGCGCCGGTCCGGTGCGCGTGGTGCTGGTGCGCGCCGGGCGCGAGATCGTCCGGATCGAGAGTTACGCCGGGCCGCTCGCTGCCGACCCCGATGGCGGCAAGGATCTTGGCGCCGTCGGAGCGCGCGAGGCGGCGTCATACCTGCTCGGCCTCGCGGCGACCCTCGACGGCCGACCGGCGCGCGAGGCGGTCACTCCGGCGATGCTGGCGGACAGTTCGGTGGTCACGCCCGAGTTGTTGCAGTTGGCGCGCGATCAATCGCGGTCCCGGGACGTGCGCAGCATCGCGATCTCGTGGCTGGCTCGCCGGCGCACGGAGAGCGGCGGCGTCGGTAGCGACGCCGCGGTGCACGCGCTCGACGCTCTGGTGCGCGACCATGGCGAAAGCGAATCGATCCGCCGCACCGCCCTCTCAGTCCTCGGCAACCTCGACCGCGGCGAAGGCGTGCCGCTGCTGATCGGCTTCGCCGGCGATCCGGACACCTGGATTTCGCGCTCGGCTATCCAGTCACTGGCCAACGCCGGCGACCCGCGCGCGCGCCAATATCTGCGCACGCAACTGCAGCGCGGCGGTCTTCCCGCCGACGTCGGAGCCACGGTGATTCGCGGCGTTGGCAACCAGTACGCCACCGGCGCGGATCTCCAGCTTCTGCGAGGTCTCTACGGCCGAGTCGACAGTGACCAGGAGCGCAACGCCATCATCTCCGCGGTGAGTTCGGCCGGCGGAGCGGCGAACATCGACTGGTTGCTCGAAATCGCCAGGTCGCCGACCGAGACGGCGGCGCGACGCCGCCAGGCCATCTCGGTCCTCTCACGAAGCGGCGACCCGCGGGTCAACGACGCCCTGAAGGGAATGGTGGAGGGGTCCCGACCCTGAACACGTAAGTCGCTCCGGCAATGCGACTTGACGCACCAGATCGCTGCGGATGGCGAGCGCGGGCATGACTTCTGCTCGCCGATCAGTGAGTGATGACAGGCACTTCGGTAAATCCATCCCGCGGAGCATCGGGTGCCCGCTAGCCAGGTCGGCGCCGACACCTCGCGCGCACGCTTGCAGCTTGCGATCGGGCCCATGGCCCGGCTCGGTACCGAACTGGCGCCGCAGGGTCACGGTCGCGCATTTGCAGCGGAAGACCGCCATGGCGCCGCGCTCCTCGTTACGTTCTTCGATCCGCCGCCCGCCGGGCCGGATCTCCCCAGCCTCGACCAACGCCTTGCGTCGCTGCGCACCGCCGCGCACCGCGCCATCGTCGTTCCGATCGCCGCCGGCGCAATCGATGGTCGCACGTGGCAGATCGAAATCGCGCCACGAGGCGTCACTGTGCGCGAGCGGCTCGTCACCGGGCCGGTCGGCATCGGTCAGGGAATCGGCGTGCTGCGCGACCTGGCCCGGGCGCTGGTAACGCTTCATCGGCGTGGCGTGGCGCACGGCGCAATCACCCTCGACACTGTGCGCGTGGTCGGCAATGGCGGTGTCCTGTATGGCGCCGGTGGTGCCGTCGCCGTTGCATCGGTTCGGGGCGACCTCGACGCGCTCGGGCGGGTAATCTGGGCGCTGCTCACCGGCGAAACCGAGCCGGACAGCAACCGTCGCCTGTCGGATTACCGCCGTGGAGTTCCGCCGGCGCTGGACGTCCTCTGCGCGGGGCTGCTCGACGGTGTCCCGGAGCGGCGGCCCCGGCGGGCCGGGGCGATCCTCGACGCGCTGGACCTGGTACCGACGCGGCGGTTTTCGCCGCTGGCGGCGATTGTCGATGCGGGCTCGCATGACGTCCGGTCGCCGAGGCGTGCCGGCTGGGCGCTGGTCGCGGCGGCGGTGCTGGTGGTGGGGGCGCTGGTGGCGCTGAGCCTGCGCTAGCGGGGCCCGATTGGAACCCCGCAGGGATGCTTCTCGTTTCCGGGGCGTGGCATTATCGTTTCCGCAGTTCAGGACTGCCTTTCAGAAGGAATTCAGTGGCAAGACCCAGAAGCCGCGGTAGAAAGACCGCAGCATCGCCGGCGCGGGACGCCGGCAGCAGCAGTAGCAGTAATAGTATGAGCAGCAGCAGTGCCCGTCTCCGCCGTTCCCCCGGACGCTCCTACAGCGCGCATCGCGAATGGCTCCTGGCCCGTCACGGGTCGGTCTGCGCTTATTGCGGCACCCGCGTTCCCGCGGAAACCATCACGCTCGATCACGTTCGTCCGCGGCGCGGCCAATCGGCGTACGATCGCCCCGACAACCTGGTGCTGGCGTGCCGCAACTGTAACGCCGACAAGGCCGACACTCCGCTGCTGGCGTTTCTGATGGCGAAGCGTTCGCGCGGGGTGTTTCTGCTCCATTACGGCGACCATCTCTCCGAGCCGCTCAAGTCACTGGCGCGCAATGCCAGCGAGCGGCCGCTGCTGCCGCCGGACTGAACACTGCGCGACGATCCGCTTCCAGCTACACCCTTGCCTTGACCGGCGAACTCCCGGCCGACAGCGCCTCGGCGACGATCCGCGCCTGTTCGGCGTTGTGCGCTGAGGCGTACCCTTCCGACGGCGCGGCGCGTTCCGGACGTCCCACGTAACGCAGATAGACGCCCGGCGGCAGGATCGGCGACAGACGCTGCTCCATGAATGCCCACGGTCCCATGTTGCGCGGTTCTTCCTGGGTCCACACCGCTTCGCTGAGCGAAGGGTAGCGCGACAGCAGCTCGGTGAGCGCACGATCGGGAAACGGATAGAGCTGTTCGACGCGCGCGATCGGTGGCCGTTCGTCGCCGCGCTTCTCGGCCTCGCTGAGCAGATCGTAGTACACCTTGCCGCTGCAGAGCACCAGCGCGCGTGCCGAGGCGCGCCGCTCGTTGTTGATTCCGGGGTCGTCGAGCACCGGCTGAAACGAGCCGCCAGCCAGGTCGCCGAGCGACGACGCTGCTTCCTTGCGGCGCAGCAGCGACTTCGGCGTCATCACCACGAGCGGGCGCTGCACCTTCCACTTCGCCTGGCGGCGCAGCAGGTGGAAGTATTGCGCCGACGTACTGCAGTTCACGATCCGGATATTGCCTTCGGCCGCGGCCTGCAGGAAGCGCTCGACGCGCCCGCTTGAATGTTCCGGCCCGCTGCCTTCGTAGCCGTGCGGGAGGAGCAGAGTCAGCCGCGAGGTCACACCCCACTTGCTGAGTCCCGACCCGATGAACTGATCGAGCATCACCTGGGCGCCGTTGACGAAATCGCCGTACTGCGCCTCCCAGATCACCAGTGCGTCGGTCGCGGTCATGGCGTAGCCGTATTCGAAGCCGATCGTCGCCAGTTCGGACAGCGGCGAATTGTACACTTCGAGCCGCGCGGCGGCGTCATGCAGCGCCTGCGTCGGTACGTGACTGCTGCCGTTCTCCACGTCGTGGAGGACCAGGTGCCGATGCGAGAACGTGCCGCGGCCGGTATCCTGTCCTGTGAGCCTGATCGGCGTTCCCTCCACCAGCAGCGACGCGAACGCCAGCGCCTCGGCGTGCCCCCAGTCGATACCGTTCGGCGCATTGAGCGCGGCGCGTCGCCGCTGCAACTGGTTGCCGACCTTGGGATGGACGTGGAAGTCCGCCGGCCAGGCGAGCAGTTCCTCGTTCAGCCGCGCCAGGGTGTCGGCGGCAACGCCGGTTTCGAAGTCAGCCGCCGCATCGGTATGTCCGGATTCGGCCGGTGCAATCGCCGGTTCCGGCCGTGCGGCACGGAACGCCGTCT
Source organism: Gemmatimonadales bacterium (assembly GCA_050732975.1). Classification (GTDB taxonomy): domain Bacteria; phylum Gemmatimonadota; class Gemmatimonadetes; order Gemmatimonadales; family GWC2-71-9; genus Palsa-1233. The sequence goes on along the minus strand of JBOHRZ010000071.1, from coordinate 5,083 downwards.
GGATCTCGATCAGCCGCTCGTACAGTTGCTGGGCCAGGGCATCGGCCTCGTTGGCGGCGAGAATCCCGGCCTGTTCGAGCGTGGTGGCATAGAGGCGGCGCAGCGTCGGATGGGTCTTGATCTTCGTTGCCATGATCGGCTGGGTGAAGCTGGCTTCGTCGCCTTCGTTGTGTCCGTGGCGTCGATAGCCGACCAGGTCGATCAGCACGTCGCTGTGGAACCGCATCCGGTACGCCATCGCGAGCCGCACCGCCGCCAGCGACGCTTCGGCATCGTCGGCATTGACGTGGATGATCGGAATGTCGAAGCCCTTGGCGAGGTCGGATGAATACCGCGTCGACCGGCCTTCGCGCGGATTGGTGGTGAAGCCGACCTGGTTGTTGGCGATGATGTGCACCGTGCCGCCCGTGGTGTAGCCGGCGAGGTTGCCGAGATTGAGTGTCTCCGCCACGACGCCCTGCCCCGGGAATGCCGCGTCGCCGTGGATCGCGACCGGGAGTGCCGCGGTGAGGTCGAGCGGCGCGTTGCCGTCGCGGCGATCGGTCTGCTCGGCGCGGGCACGACCGTTTACGACCGGGTCGACGAACTCCAGGTGACTCGGATTACTGAGCAGCGTGACGGTCAGCGTCCGGTCATTCGCCGTGTGCACCGTGCCTTCGGCGCCATGGTGATACTTGACGTCGCCGGTGCCGCCGTCGGGTGTCGCTTCGCCCTTGTTTCCCTCGAACTCCGAAAGAATCACGTCGTATGGGCGGCCCACCGTGTGGGCCAGCACGTTGAGGCGGCCGCGGTGCGCCATGCCGAGGACGATGTTGCGGATTCCGGCATCGCCAGCGAGCTCCATCAACACGTCGAGCATCGGCACCATCACGTCGACGCCCTCGATCGAAAACCGCTTGGCGCCGAGGTACGCCTTGTCGAGAAAACGCTCCATCCCCTCGACCGCGGTGAGGCGTTCGAAGACGCGCCGTGCCTGCTCCGGGGCCAGCGGCGCCCGGTGCGCCCCCGACTCGATCTGTTCCCGCAGCCAGAGCCGGCGTTCGTGCGAGGCGAGATGCTCCACCTCGTACGCGATCGTCCCGCAGTAGGTGCGCTGCAGGTTGGGCAGCGCCTCTGCGAGTGTTGCGCCGCCAACACCGATTCGCAGTACACTGGCCGGAATCGCCGCCATGATCTCCGGAGTGAGACCGAGTGAAGCCGGATTGAGCGACGGATCGCCCGGCGGCTGAGCACCGAGCGGGTCGAGATGCGCGGCCAGGTGGCCGTGCGTTCTGAAGGCCTTGACCAGCGCCATCGCCGCGGCAACGTCGGCCGCCCGGACCGGCAGGCCGTCAACGGTTGCGGCGGTGGCGGCGACTGCCGGCGGACGGCTCGCAGGCATGGCCGCAGGTGCCCCCACACCGAGCGCGCCGAAGATCACCTCATAAAAGCTCTGCTCGCCCTGCAGCAGTTGATCGACCAGCCGCAGGTAGCTCCCCGATTCGGCGCCCTGGATCACCCGGTGATCGTAGGTGCTCGTGATCGTCATCACCTTCGCGATCCCGAGCTGGGCAACCGCGGCCGCGTCGAGTCCCGAAAATTCCGGCGGGTATCCGATCGACCCCGTGGCGATGATGGTGCCCTGGCCGGGCATCAGCCGGGGAACTGACGCGACAGTGCCCAGTCCCCCGGGATTCGTGAGCGTCATCGTGGCGCCGGCGAAATCGTCGGGCATCAAGCGGTTGTGACGAGCGCGATCGACCAGCGATTCGTACGCCGCCAGGAACTCGGTGAACGTCATCGCCTCAGCCGTCTTGACGACCGGAACGACCAGTCCCCGCGAACCATCCTTGCGCTCGACGTCGACCGCTAGGCCGAGATTGGTGTGCGGAGGTGCGAGTTTGTATCGCTGGGCGCCGCGAGCGATCACGGTGGTTCCCATCATGGGGAACTGGCGTGTTGCCTGCACCAGCGACCAGGCAATCAGGTGCGTGTACGAAAGCTTCTCGCTGCGGCCCGCGGCCTTGAGCGCGGCATTGATTTCGCTGCGGCGGAGGTCGAGCACCCGCACCGGTACGTCGCGGAACGTCGTGGCGACCGGAATGCCCAGCGAGGCTTCCATGTTCTGCGCCAGCTTGAGCGGCGGTCCCTTGAGCTCGACGGCGCCATCGGGCAGAGGTGCAGGGCGTGGAGCTGCCCCCGCGGCTTCGGGTTCGCCACGGGCCGGCTGGAACGGCACCGGCGCCTGCTCGCTGAGCAGCGCCTGGTACATCGCCTCGGCGGGAAGCCCGAATTCGGGCTGGTCGAAATCCTCAGGTATCACGCCACACTCCATACAAATGCGCTGCGCGGGAAAGATAGCCGCCCACCGGACGCGCGCAGCGCTTGCGGTGCAGCCGCTTACCTTTTCTCCATGTTCACTCCGCCGCCCGGCCGCCGAGCCGTGGTCGTCGCCGGACTCCGCACGCCATTTGCCAAGGCGGGCACGCTGCTGCGCGACGCCACGGCAGTCGAACTGGCGCGCCATTGCACGCGGGAGTTGCTCTACCGCACCGAACTCTCCGGGGCCGAGGTCGACGAAGTGATCATGGGGCAGGTCATCTCGTCGCCGCTGGTGTACAACGTGGCGCGCGAGGTGGCGCTGCTGCCGCAGTTTCCGCGCACCGTCCCGGCCTACACGCTCAACCGGGCCTGCGCTTCGGGGGCGCAGGCGATCTGCAACGCGGCCGATCAGATCATGCACGGCCACGCCGATGTTGTGCTGGCCGGCGGCGTCGATTCGCTGAGCGACGTACCGATCCTCCACACCCGCAAGGTGGCGCAGATCCTCACGGCGGCGAGCCGGGCCAGGTCGCTTGGCCAGCGGCTGTCGCTCTTCACGCAGATCCGCCCGCGGGACTTGAGGCCGGTGTCGCCGGCGATCGCCGAGCCGAGCACCGGCGAGACGATGGGGCAGTCGGCCGAGAAGATGGCCAAGGAGAACCACATCAGCCGCGAAGCGCAGGATCGTCTCGCACTGATGAGCCACCAGCGGGCGTCCGCGGCAACCAGCGATGGCCGGTTGACCGCCGAGATCGCGCCGTGGTTCGGCGGTCCGGGGATGGATCAGCCGGTGACCAGCGACAACCTGATTCGCGCCGACACCTCGCTCGACGCGCTGGCGAAACTGCCGCCGGTGTTCGACCGGCGCTACGGGAGCGTGACTGCAGGGAACTCGTCGCCGCTCACCGACGGCGCGTCGACGACATTGATCATGGCGGAAGCAAAGGCGCGCGCGCTGGGTTACCGGCCACTGGCCGCGATCCGCAGCTACGCAGTCAGCGCCGTCGACCCGGGATGGCAACTGCTGATGGGGCCCGCGTACGCAGTGCCGGTGGCGCTCAGGCGCGCGGGGATCACCTGGGATCAGCTCGGACTGGTGGAGATCCACGAAGCGTTCGCGGCTCAGGTGTTGTCCAATGTCCAGGCGTGGAGCTCGCCGGAATGGGCCCGGCGCCTCGGTTTACCCGATGTCGTGGGCGAAGTCGACTGGTCGCGCACCAACGTGATGGGCGGCTCGATCGCCGTCGGGCATCCGTTCGGCGCGACAGGGTCGCGGCTGATCACCACGCTGGCCAACGAGATGTCCCGTCGCGAGGTGCAATTCGGATTGGTGTCGATCTGCGCGCAGGGCGGCATGGGATACGCGGTGGTGCTGGAGCGGGTGCCGTGAGCGCCTTCACCGTCGAACACCGTGGCGGCGTGGCCATCATCACGTTCGATACACCCAACGAGCCGGTCAACAAGATCAGCAAGGCGGCGGGGTGGGAGTTCGAGGAGATGCTGCAGCGGCTCGACGCCGATGAAGTCGTCAAGGCGATCGTAGTCCGCTCGGGAAAGCCTGACATCTTCATCGCCGGGGCCGACATCGAGGAGTTCGTGACGCTCGGTTCCGTGGAAGAGGCGTCGCGTCTCTCGCGCGACGGCCAGTTGCTGATGCAGCGGGTCGCCGATGCCGCCAAGCCGATCGTCGCTGCGATTCACGGTGCCTGCCTCGGCGGCGGACTGGAACTCGCACTGGCCTGCCGGTATCGCGTTGCGAGTGACCACCCGAAGACGGTGCTCGGCTTCCCGGAAGTCCAGCTCGGTCTGATTCCCGCGGCCGGCGGGTCGACGCGCCTGCCGCGGTTGGTCGGGGTCCATGCTGCGTTGGACATGATCCTGACCGCACGGCATGAGCGCGGCCGCAAGGCGCTCGCCATCGGACTGATTGACGAGCTGGTGCCCGAACCGATCCTGATCGACGTCGCCATCGCCGCCGCCGAGCGGCTGGCGCGCGGGGGCAAGGCGCCGAAACGGCGCGCCGGCTCGTGGCTCATGGACCGGAACCCGGCGGGCCGCGCGCTGGTGCTTCGCAAGGCGAAGGAACAGGTCGAACGGAAGACCGGCGGACACTACCCGGCGCCTCTCCGGGCGATCGAGGTGGTACGCACCGGCGTGCAGCACGGCATTGCCCGCGGCTTCGAGGCGGAGGTGCAGGCCTTCGGCGAACTGGCGATGACCGATGTCTCGCGGCGGCTGGTGGAGACGTTCTTCGCGACGACGGCGCTCAAGAAGGACGACGGCGTGCCGCCGGGCTACGGCCGGGCGCATCCGGTGCGGCGCGTCGGCGTGGTCGGGGCCGGCTTCATGGGGTCGGCGATCGCCGCGACGGCGGTCCTGCAGGCCGGGGTCGAGGTCCGCGTCAAGGACGCCGACCTCGCGCGTGTCGGCCGTGGTCTCAAGACGGCCACCGACCTGCTCGCCGCCCGGGTCGCCAAGCGGCGGATGACGCGCTACGAATTCGAGCGGAAGCGCGGCTACCTGTCCGGCACCGCCGCGTATGACGGCTTCGGCGGAACCGACATCGTCATCGAGGCGGTGTTCGAGGAGTTGTCGGTCAAACGAGAGGTCGTCGGCGACATCGAACGGGTCGTTCGCGATGACACGGTAATCGCGACCAATACGTCGACCTTGTCGGTGCACGATATCGCCGCCGGTGCGCGGCGCCCGGATTGCATTCTCGGCATGCATTTCTTTTCGCCGGTCGAGAAAATGCCGCTGCTCGAGGTGATTCCCACTGAGG
>JBOHRZ010000070.1:0-10535 GCA_050732975.1 Gemmatimonadales bacterium | reverse complement strand
GGGCGGATTTCCGTTGCTGCCAGTCTCCTGGCCGGGTATCGTTCAGCGCTCCGGCAGGCGATTGTGGCCGCGATGGGGCGGCGCGTGGGCGTGCTGCTCGGAACGCGGCGACTGGTTGAAATTGACCGCCTGTTGGAACGCAATGCCCGCGGGCGATCGATCGCCGTCGGCGACGGTGTCCAGGCGGAACTCGCGGCGGGCCGGCTGACGTTGTACCGCAGTATCAGCGGATCGGATCAAGTGGCGCTGCGGCCAGGCGCGGCAGCGGAGTGCTGCGGGGCGCGGTTCGTGATCCGGCCGTCGCTGGCAGAATCACCGGCGCGAACCGGTTGGGCGACCGATCTCCTTCCGGGCGAATACCGGGCGCGGTCGTGGCGGGCCGGCGACCGGATTCGTCCCTTGAATGGAGCGGGATCGCGTGCCGTCGCAGTATTTTTCCGGGAAGCGCGAGTCGCGCCGTCGCGGCGCGCCGCATGGCCGGTGGTGGTCAACGCCGACGATGCAACCATTGTCTGGGTGCCGGGCATCTGTCGCTCCGACGCCCGTCTTCCCGAAGAGGGGACCGAGGCCTGGCGTGTCGACTGTGCTTTCGCCTGAAATGCTGCGCCGCACCGGCGGTCGTGACATTCGCGTCGTCTTCGACGAGCAGGCCATCGCGGCGCGGGTGCGCGAGCTGGGGCGGCAGATCACGGTGGCGTATCCGGACGGCGAGCTGATGGTCCTGGGACTGCTCAAGGGGAGCTTCATGTTCCTGAGCGACCTCGTCCGCCAGATCGACCGGCCGCTGCACCTCGATTTCCTGGGGCTGGCGTCGTACGGATCGGAGCGGGTATCGAGCGGCAACGTGCGCCTGGTCTACGATCCGGAGACGCCGCTGGAAGGGAAGCACCTGCTGATCGTCGAGGACATCATCGACAGCGGCCGCACGATGAAGAAGATGTTGCCGCTCCTTGCTGCGCGACGGCCGGCGTCCGTGGCGGTGTGCGCGTTGCTCGACAAGAAGCTGCTGCCGGCGCCAATACCAGAGGTACGCTGGGTCGGTTTTGACGCTCCCCCCGCGTTCCTGGTCGGCTACGGTCTCGACTGCGCGGAGGATTTTCGACATTTACCGTTCATTGGTGACCTGTCCTGATGTCTGATCGAAATAGTCCGCGTCCGCCCTCGGGAAACTGGAGCGCCATCAGCAAGCACCTGGCGCTCTGGGCGCTGGGAATTGTCATCTTCATTGCCGGCTTCCAGTATGTGACCAAGCAACGGGCGCCGTCGGAAGTGACGTACACCGAGTTCACCCATCAACTCGACGCGAAGAACGTCGCGTCGGTCGTGATGATCGAGGGGAAGGAAGTGCAAGGCGAGTTCCGCGCGCCGGTGGCACTCCCCCCCGACGGCAAGGCGGCCAAACAATTCACGGTGCTGCTGCCGGTGGCGAATTCCGAAGCGGTGCTGCAGCGGATCCAGGACGCCGGGGCGACCATCGATGCCAAGCCGGAGAAGGGCAATCTCGTCGCGCTCCTGATCGCGGCGCTGCCGTGGATCGCGCTGATCGCCCTCTACTGGTTCATCTTCCGGCAGATGCAGGCCGGCGGTAACCGCGCCTTCTCGTTCGGCAAGTCGAAGGCCAAGCTGCTCACCGGCGATACCCCCAAGGTCACCTTCGCCGACGTGGCGGGGGCCGACGAGGCGAAGGTGGAGCTGCAGGAGGTCATCGAGTTCCTGAAGGACCCGCAGAAGTTCACCCGCCTGGGAGGCCGGCTGCCCAAGGGTGCGCTGCTGGTCGGCCCGCCGGGAACCGGCAAGACCCTGCTGGCCCGCGCCGTCGCTGGCGAAGCCGGTCGCCCGTTCTTCTCGATGTCAGGCTCGGATTTCGTCGAGATGTTCGTGGGCGTCGGCGCGTCACGGGTGCGCGATCTCTTCGAGCAGGGCAAGTCGCACGCGCCGTGTATCATCTTCATCGACGAGATCGACGCCGTCGGCCGCCATCGCGGCGCCGGCCTCGGCGGCGGGCACGACGAGCGGGAACAGACGCTCAATCAGCTCCTGGTCGAGATGGACGGTTTCGAATCCAACGACGGCGTGATTCTGATCGCGGCGACCAACCGCCCCGACGTCCTCGATCCGGCGCTGCTGCGCCCCGGCCGCTTCGACCGGCAGATCGTGGTCGATTCGCCCGACGTCCGCGGCCGCGAGGGCATTCTCCGGGTCCATACCCGGAAGATCCCGCTGGCCGGCGATGTCAACCTCGGCACCATCGCGCGAGGCACGCCCGGCATGGCCGGCGCCGATCTCGCCAACCTCGTCAACGAGGCCGCGCTGCTCGCGGCGCGGCGGAACAAGTCCGCCGTCGACATGTCCGACCTCGAAGAGGCCAAGGACAAGGTGATGCTGGGCGTCGAGCGGAAGTCGCTGGTGCTCACCGAGGACGAGAAGCGGCTCACCGCCTACCACGAAGCCGGTCACGCCGTGGTGTCGATGAAGACGCCGGGAAGCGATCCGGTACACAAGGTCACCATCATTCCGCGCGGCCGTGCCCTGGGCATTACCGCATCGCTGCCGGAGACCGACCGCCACAACTACACCCGTGATTGGCTGATCGGGCGCCTGGCGATGAGCTTCGGCGGCCGCGCTGCCGAAGAGATCATCTTCGGCAAGCACGCGGTGACCACCGGGGCCGGCGGCGACATCCAGCAGGCGACAGCCCTGGCACGCCGCATGGTGATGGAGTACGGCATGAGCGAGCTGGTCGGCCTGATGTCGGTTGGCGAACGCGAGCAGGAAGTCTTCCTCGGGCGCGAGTTCGGTACCCGGCGCGAGACGTCCGAGCGCACCGCCGAACTGGTCGACGCCGAGGTGAAGCGCTTCATCGACGAAGCGTTCGCGACGGCGCTGCGTCTGCTCAACGAGAATCGCGACCTGCTGGAGCGCATCGCGCAGGCACTGCTGGAGCGCGAAACGATCGATCGCGACGATCTCGATCTGCTGATGAAGAATCAGCCGCTGCCGCCGCGGGCTGCGCCGACGCCGTTGCCGCAGTCGGTGAGCCCTCCAGGCCGTGGCGAGTCGCAGCCGGTCCGCACACCACCGCCGATTCTGGGAGCGCCGCCGGCGGAACCCGCCGGCGCGTGATCGTCATCGTCCTGTCGGATCGCGGCGATGCGATCCGCCACGCCCTCCTGTCCCACGGATGGGAGGGCGATCTTGCGGCGGTGAGCGCCGAAGGAAGCGCCCGATGCGCCTTCCATGTCACGGGAATCGACGCCCAAGCGGTCGAGGCGATGGTTCCGGTCGCCGCGCGCTTCGGCCTCGACCTCGTCACCGGCGGCGACTGGCTGATTGTGGCCGGGGCGCGATCGCGGATCGGCGCCATGGCGCGCCCCGGCGCGCTGCCGGCCGCGTTTCATTCTCTCGCGGCGGCAATCGGTGGTGCCATACCGGGCGAGCGTCCGCGCCGCTTGCGCCACGCCCGCGGCGTGCTGGCGCTCAACCGCCCGGTAATCGTCGGCATCATGAACCTCACCCCCGATTCGTTTTCCGACGGCGGTACGCTGCTCAGCGTCGACGCCGCGCTGCGTCGCGCCGACGACCTGCAGACGGACGGCGCCGCCGTGATCGACCTCGGCGGTGAGTCGACCCGTCCCGGTGCGAAGCCCGTGCGCACCGACGTGGAGTGTGGCCGGGTCGTTCCAGTGATCGAGGCGATCGCGAAGCGCTTTCCCGCACTCCCCCTTTCGATCGACACGGTACACGCCGTGACGGCGGACGCCGCCCTCGGCGCGGGCGCGGCCATCATCAATGACGTCACCGCCGGCCGCCACGATCCGGGGATCCTCGCCGTCGCCGCCCGGACCGGCGCCGCGCTGGTGCTGATGCATTCGCGCGGCGAGCTGGGTTCGCTCGCGTCATATCAGGCCGCGGATTACGGCGGCGACGTCGCCGGGGCGGTGACACTCGAACTCCGCGATGCGCTGGGCGCCGCGATCGGCGCCGGTATGGCCGAAGACGCCGTCGCCGTCGATCCCGGATTCGGATTCGGCAAGACGGTGCCGCAGTGTTTCCAACTCCTGGATCAGCTCGATGCCGTCGCTGGGCTGGGTCGTCCGGTGATGGTCGGCGTGTCGCGGAAGCGTTTCCTCGGGGAGGCGGCCGGCCGACCCGTCGAGGATCGCGACCGCGCCACCGCGGCGGCCTGCGCGGTTGCCTGCGAACGGGGCGCCGCACTCTTCCGGGTCCACGCGCCCGCGGCGGTGCGCGATGCGCTGGCGCTGGTTTCCGCGCTGGCGGAAGCGGCCGTCTGACACCGGCGTCCGCAGAAGAAGAGGGGCCGGAACCGTCCGGTGCGCCCCCGCACCGCGCAGCGCTGCTGGCCGCGGTGGTAGTTCTCATCGGATACGTCATCACGCTGGCGCCAACGGTCACATTCTGGGATGCTGGTGAGTTGATCGCCGCCGCCAGGACGCTGGGCATCCCGCATCCGCCCGGCAGCCCGTTCTTCGTCCTGCTCGCCAACGTGTGGGGCCGCGTCTTCCCCATCGGCGGCTATGCCTGGCGAATCAACATGCTGAGTGCGGTGTGTACCGCGGCCGCCGGCGGGTGCTGGTTCCTGGTGGTGCATGACACGCTGATGCGGATGCACGCCGATGTCGACCCGCGGGCCCGCCGCGCGCTGGCGCTGACCGGAGGATGGGCCGCCGCGCTGCTCGCCAGCTTCACCTACAGCATCTGGCAGAACGCTACCGGGGCCGAGGTCTACGCTCCGGCGTTGCTGGGCATCGCGCTGATCATCTGGCTGTCGGTCCGCTGGCGACAACGCCGGAATCATTTCGCCGGCGCCCGGATCCTTCTCCTCGCACTGTATCTTGGTGCGCTGTCGCTCGGGACCCACCTCCTCGGGCTCCTGGGCGGGGCGGCGTTGATCGTCGGAATCGTCGCCGAGTCTACCGCGAATCCGCTGGCCGCACTCCCGGACCGGCGCGCCGAATGGAGCCGTATCGCGGTGATCGCGGCGGCATGGGCCGCGCTGGTGGCGATCGGTCTCGCGAGCGGACCCTTGATTGTCGCGGCGATCGTGGCACTCGTCGCGGCCGCCTTCGCCGCCGGCCGCACCCGGCAGGCGAGTTTCGCCATCGTCGCCGTAGCGATCCTCGCGGCCGGCGTATCGACCGAGCTGTTTCTGCTGTTGCGGGCAGCACAGCACCCGTGGTTGAACGAAGCAAATCCATCGACCTGGCATGCGCTGGTCGACGTAATCCGGCGGGCGCAGTATCCGCCCCGGACGCCGTTCGACGACCCGACCCTCCTGCACGGGCCCGGCAATCCGGGCCGCACGGTCGTGCTGCTCGCCTATCAGGTGGCCAACTATGCGCAGTATTTCGATTGGCAGTGGGCGGCGTCGATCGGGTCACTCGATCGCGCGTCCGTGGTCCGATTGGCGGTCACGCTGGCGATGGCGACCATTGCGGTGCGCGGCGCGTTTGCCCAGCGCGCCGGCGATCGCACCGGCTTCCGGATTCTCATGGCGCTGTTCCTGGTCACCGGACCACTGCTGGTGCTCTACCTCAACTTCAGGCCGGGCCCGTCCATCGGATGGAATCGGTGGCCGAATCTCACCCAGCACGAAGTGCGCGACCGGGACTACTTCTTCGTGGCGAGCTTCGCGATCGCGGCCTGCTGGGTCGCGATCGGTCTCATCGATCTGATGCGCGGCATGATTCCGCGGCTCGCCGCGCGACGGAAAGGGCTGGCGATGGCGTTTGCCGCCGTGGCCCTGATTCCTCTGGCGCTGTCGTTCCGTGCTGCCACCCGGCGCCAGACGCCCGAGGCGACGTTCGCGGTCGACTTCGGCCGTGCCCTGCTCGCGTCGGTGCCCCCGCATGGGATCCTGTTCACCTGGGGCGACAACGACACCTTCCCGCTCTGGTATCTCCAGGCCGTCGAACGGACCCGGACCGACGTGTCGGTGGTCTGCCTGGCCCTGGCCCAGACACCGTGGTATCTCAAGGAATTGCGCGACGTGCATCGGCTCGATGACGCGACGGTGGATGCCCTCCATCCATTCGTCGCGACCAGAGATCTGGTGATTCCGCTGCCTGGCGGACGTGCCGCCCGGATTGCCGCGGGAACCGAAGTCGATCCCCGCGACAGCGCGGTGTTTGCCACGGTGCGTGCCAACGCCGGACGGCGTCCGATCGCCTGGGCGCTCAGTGCATCCGACGCGCTCTACGGCCTGGGGCCGTCGCTGATGCAGCAGGGACTGGTGCTGGTCCTTCCGGCGCGGAACGCCATCAGCGGTGTGCTGGCGACCGGGCGCGCGGCGGGACCCGATTCGACGCCACTCGACGTCACGACGACCCGCCGCCTCGCCGACAGCAACTGGCATTTCGGGCGCCTGGAAGCCGCTGGCGACGCGCGCCTCGACGGCAACATTCAGGCGGTCGCTGATCTGGTGGCAGCGCCGCTGCGGCAGCTCGGGCTGGCGGCCGTCGATCGAGGGGATACCGCCGAAGCGCGGCGCGAACTGCGACGAGCGGTGCGGCTCGCCGGCGATTCGGCCGCCGCCGCGGCACTCGCCACGCTCGACGCGCATCGCAGCGCCGCACGACCGTGACGGAGCGCGCCGACTCGACCTTTTAGATTAGTGGGCTATGTCGGAATCCGGTCTCGAAGGCCGTCTGGCGGAGATCCGGGCCACGATCGCGCGGCACCAGCAGGGTCGCGGCTGGGCGCATGCGGTGCGCATTGTAGCGGTGACCAAAGGGCACGGTCCCGACGCGGTGCGCCGCGCCGCCGCCGTCGGGCTCGACGCCGTGGGGGAGAACCGAGTGCAGGAGGCGATCGTCAAACAGGAACAGTGCCGTGATGTGCCGATCGTCTGGCACCTGATCGGAGCCGTGCAGCGCAACAAGGTCCGCCAGATCATCGACCGCTTCGAGCTGGTGCACTCTGTCGACCGGCTCGATCTCGCGGTGGAGATGCAGCGCCGCCTTGCCGCGGATCGTCCCCAGGCCGTGCTGGTGCAGGTCAACTGTTCGCGCGAAGCGCAGAAGGGTGGGGTCGAACCGGAAGCCCTCGGCCAACTGCTCGATGCGTTGCAGACCCTTGACCGGATCGACGTGCGCGGCCTGATGACGATGGCCGAACTGACCGACGACGTTGGACGCCAGCGCGAACCGTTTGCGCTGTTGTGCCGGCTGCGCGACGAGGAGCGGGCGCGCGGACACCAGCTTCCGGAGCTCTCGATGGGAATGTCGGGCGACTATCCGATTGCAGTCGAAGAAGGCGCCACCATGGTGCGCCTCGGAACGGCGCTGTTTGGTGCGCGTGCCTGACGTGACGGCGGATGCCACGCGCCGGCCCGAATCGTCGCCGGGTGCACCACCCCCATCGTGGCCGGCCGGAAGCGCCGACGCCCTCGAACGCCAGATGCTCGAGGTGTGGGAGCGCGAAGGGCTCTTCGCAGCCGTTCAGGCCGCCACCGCCGGTGGCGCGCCGTGGGTCTTCTACGAAGGTCCTCCGACGGCCAACGGCCGTCCCGGAATTCACCATGTGGCGTCCCGCGCCATCAAGGACATTGTCTGCCGCTATCACGCGATGCTCGGCCAGCGGGTGACCCGCATCGCCGGATGGGACACGCACGGTCTGCCCGTCGAACTCGAGGTCGAGAAGCAGCTCGGCTTCAAGGGAAAGGCCGACATCGAAGCGTTCGGGGTCGCGGAATTCTCGCGGCGGTGTCTTGAAAGCGTCTTTACGTACCGCGACGAATGGGTGGCACTGTCGAATCGAATCGGTTACTGGCTTGACTACGATCGCGCGTACGTCACCTGCACTCGGGATTACATCGAATCGGTCTGGTGGCTCCTCAAGCAGCTGCACGAACGCGATCTTCTGTATCGCGGACACCGGGTTCTGCCGTATTGTCCGCGCTGCGGCACGACGCTGTCGAGCCACGAGCTCGCGCTCGGATACGAAGAAGTGCGCGACCGGGCGATCTACGTCGCGCTGCCGCTCGCCGATGGCAGCGGTCGCGAGCTGGTGGTCTGGACCACTACGCCGTGGACCTTGCCGAGCAACGTGGCGATCGCCGTCAACCCGGCGCTCACGTACGCCACGTACCGGACCGAGGCTGGGCGGCTCCTGGTGGTCGCCGAGCACCGCGCACCGCTGCTGGAGGAGATCGGCATCACCGGTGCGCCGGTGGACCGGTATCCCGGAACCGCACTGGTCGGGCTGCGATACCGGCGCCCGCTCGATGTGGTGCCGATTCCCGAGGGCAGCAGGCATTCCATCGTCGTCGCGGGATCGTTCGTGACGGCGGACGAAGGTTCGGGGCTGGTGCACATGGCCCCGGCGTTCGGCGCCGACGACTACGCCGCCGGGCAGGAGTTCGGGCTGGCGATGCTCCGGCCGGTGGGCGCCGACGGCGCCTTTCACGGCACCACCTGGCCGGAGCTGGAAGGCCGCCTCGTCACCGCGGCCGAGACCAACGAGTTGATTATCCGTCAGCTCAAGACCCTGGGCCGCCACCTGCGCACCGAGCAGCACACCCACAGCTACCCCCACTGCTGGCGGTGCCGGAGCAAGCTGATCTACCTGGCCCGCGATTCCTGGTTCATCCGGACCTCCGCGTTCAAGGACCGGATGTCCGCGCTCAACGCCGGCATCGCCTGGCATCCGCCCGAAGTCGGCACCGGGCGTTTCGGCGAGTGGCTGGCCAACAACGTCGACTGGGCGCTCTCCCGGGAACGATACTGGGGAACCCCGCTGCCGATCTGGGTCAACGATCGCGACCCGGCGCAGCTCGAAGTCATCGGTTCGTTCGAGGAACTCAAGGCGCGCGCCGGGTTCGTGCCCGCCGGCGACCTCGAGGTGCACAAGCCGTGGATCGACGAGGTCACCTGGGCCGCGCCCGACGGCGGCACGATGCGCCGCGTCCCGGAAGTGATCGACACCTGGTTCGATTCCGGGGCGATGCCGTACGCCCAGTGGCACTATCCTTTTGAAAACCATAGTGAATTCGAGTCCCATTTCCCGGCCGACTACATCTGCGAGGGGGTCGACCAGACGCGCGGCTGGTTCTACTCGCTGCTGGCAATCGCCACGGCGGTGTCGAACACGGCGCCCTACCGCAACGCGATCGTCAACGAGCTGATCCTCGACGCCTCGGGCCAGAAGATGTCGAAGAGCCGCGGCAACGTGGTCGATCCCTGGGACGTGATCCGGGATCACGGCGCCGATGCGGCCCGCCTCTACCTGGTGATGGCCAGCCAGGTCTGGCAGCCCAAGCGATTCGATGCCGGCCAGCTGGTCGAGACCGCCGGTCGGTTCCTGCGCAAGCTGCGGGACACCTACGAGTTCTTTGCGCTGTACGCCGGCCCTCGCGGACGGGAACCCCGGCCCGCCGACGGCGACACGCCGTTGATCGACCGCTGGGTCCTGGGCCGTCTCGATGTCACGGTCCGCGACGTCCGTGCCGCCTACGACGGCTACGACGTCACTGCCGCGACGCGTGCAGTGGCGGAGTTCGTCGATGGCGACCTTTCCAACTGGTATGTGCGGCTGAATCGCGACCGGTTCTGGGCGCCGGACGGCGAACCCGACCCCGGCGCGGTGGCGACGCTGGAGGAATGTCTGGTGACGGCGGCCCGGCTGCTCGCGCCCGCGGCGCCGTTCGCCGTCGATTGGATGCACCGGGCCTTGCGCGGCACGTCAGTGCACCTGGCGACATTTCCGATCGACGCCGGCCGCTTCGATCCCGACCTGGACCGCGCGATGGACGCCGTGCGTCGCCTGGCGTCACTCGGTCGGGCGGCGCGGGAAACCGCCGCGATCCGGGTACGGCAGCCGCTGGCCGCGATGCGGGTGGCGGTCCCTCCGGGGATCGGCGGGACGATGTTCGATGCGCTGCTCCCGCTCCTCGCCGCGGAGACCAATGTCAAGCGGGTGGAAGTCGTCGCGTCCGATGCCTCGCTGGTCCGCCTTCGTGCCCGTCCGAATTTCCGCAGCCTCGGCAACCGGTTCGGACCGAAGGTGCAGGCCGTGGCTGCGGCGGTGAGCGCCCTCGACGGCGAGGCTCTGCGGCGCTTCGAACGCGGCGATCCGGTCCAGGTATCTGCCGGCGGCGAGACGCTGGATCTGCTTGGCGGCGATCTCAGCGTGGAGCGCGAGGTCGTCACCGACTGGCCTGTCGCCAGCGAAGGACCGTTTGTCGTGGCGCTCGATCCTGCCATCAGCGCCGAACTGGCCGGCGAAGGCATGGCGCGGGAACTGATCAGCCGCGTCCAGCGTCTCCGTCGCGACGCCGGATATGACGTCAGCACCCGGATCGTACTGGCGATCGACGGCGCCGGCCCGGTCGTCGAGGCTGCCCGGCGCCACCGCGACCACATCGCGCACGAGACCCTGGCGCGCGATCTCGTCCTCGGCGGCATGCTGCCGCAGCACGATCGCGTCGAATCCGTCATGATCGACGACCAGACCGCCGCGCTCGCGGTGCGGCGGTGGGGAAACGGCCGGACCCTTTCCGGCCCAGCACCATCGGAACC
>JBOHRZ010000069.1:0-10539 GCA_050732975.1 Gemmatimonadales bacterium | reverse complement strand
GGCTGCCTTCGGTGCCGACCTCGCGCGCCACGCGCGTCACCTCGGCCGCGAACGACGACAGCTGGTCGACCATCGTGTTGATGGTGTTCTTGAGCTCGAGGATCTCGCCTTTCACGTCGACGGTGATCTTGCGGGAGAGGTTGCCGCGGGCCACCGCCGTGGTCACCTCGGCGATGTTGCGGACCTGGGTGGTGAGATTGGCGGCCAGCAGGTTGACGTTGTCGGTGAGGTCCTTCCACGTTCCGGCCACCCCCGGCACCGCCGCCTGCCCGCCCAACCGGCCGTCGGTGCCGACCTCGCGGGCCACGCGCGTCACCTCCGACGCGAAGCCGTTGAGCTGATCGACCATCGTGTTGAGCGTCTCCTTCAACTGCAGGATCTCGCCGCTCACGTTGACGGTGATTTTCTTGGAGAGGTCGCCGCGCGCGATCGCGGTGGCGACTTCGGCGATGTTGCGCACCTGCGCCGTCAGGTTGCTCGTCATGAAGTTGACGTTGTCGGTGAGGTCCTTCCAGATCCCGCCCACGCCGGGCACCTCCGCCTGGCCGCCGAGCTTCCCTTCGGTGCCGACCTCGCGCGCCACGCGTGTCACCTCGCCGGCGAAGGCGTTCAACTGATCGACCATCGTGTTGATGGTGTCCTTGAGCGCGAGAATCTCGCCGCTGACGTTCACCGTGATCTTGCGGGAGAGGTCGCCGCTTGCCACGGCCGTGGTCACTTCGGCGATGTTGCGGACCTGTGCGGTCAGATTGCCGGCCATCGCGTTGACGCTGTCGGTGAGGTCCTTCCACGTGCCCGCCACGCCGGGGACCACCGCCTGCCCGCCGAGCTTCCCTTCGGTGCCGACTTCGCGGGCCACCCGCGTGACCTCCGACGCGAAGCCCCGGAGCTGGTCGACCATCGTGTTGATCGCTTCCTTGAGCTGCAGGATCTCGCCGCGCACGTCGACGGTGATCTTGCGCGACAGGTCGCCGCTGGCGACCGCGATGGTGACCTCCGAGATGTTGCGGACCTGTGCCGTCAGGTTGCTGGCCATCGAATTGACCGAATCGGTGAGGTCCTTCCAGACGCCGCTCACCCCCGCCACCTGCGCCTGACCGCCGAGCTTGCCGTCGGAACCGACCTCGCGCGCTACGCGGGTCACCTCTGCGGTGAAGACGCCGAGCTGCTCGATCATCGTGTTGACGATCGTGGCCGAACGGAGGAAGTCTCCCTCCAGCGGACGGCCGTCGACCTCGAGGCGCATCGTCTGGGTCAGGTTACCGCGGGCCACCGCCGCGATCGCGCCGGTCACCTCGGTGGTGGGCCGGAGGAGATCGTCGATCAGCGTGTTCACCGAGCCTTCCATCACCCCCCAGGCGCCGCGGGAGTGATCGAAGTGCGCCCGCTCGCGGGTCAGCCCCTCCCGCCCGACCACCTCTCCCACCCGCCGGAGCTCGGCGGCGATCTTCTGATTGGCCGCCACGATGTCATTGAAGGTGTCGGCAATCTTGCCGTCGATGCCGGCGAGATCCCCGGGGAGCTGGACGGAAAAGTCACCGTCGCGCATCCGCTGGAGCGCGTGCAGGAGCTGCCGGCGGTCGAGCGGCGTCGGCACCTCGCCGGGGGGGCGCTTGACCGTTTCGGCACGGCCATTGGTCGGCATGACGAACCTCTGCGACTGTTACGGGGAAAACGGGGGTGGCCTGCCGATCAACGAGTCAGACGCGCCGTCGGAGGGCCACCATCTCGGAACGGAGACGTCGCAGGAGGGGTGCCGCACACATCGGAAGGAGAGAAGGAGAGAAGGAGAGAAGTCGGACCAGGTCTTCGTCAACGCGTCTCGGCGGGGCGGTCATTGATGATCGCGTCGAACAGCGCGAGATATCTGCGGGTTCGCGCCGCACGGGAGTGCCCCTCGACCACCCGGGCACTGCGCATCTGGCACGCCGCATCCAGCTCGCCGTTCATCAGGCGGACGACCGCTGACAGGAGCTGCTCCGGATCGCCGGGAGTGACGGGACACGCGCCACCCGCCGCCATGACGACATCGGCGGCATCGCCCGACGTTCCGTACAGGAGAATCGGCCGGCCGGCGGCGATGTAACCGAATGTCTTGCCGGCAATGATGCGGCCTCTCATTCCCGCACCATTCAGGAGGAGCAAGGCCCGGCAGAGGCGCATCTCCGCAGCCGCCTCCGATGCCGGGAGGTGGTCGACGACGTCACAGATCGAGGCGAGTGGGGGGGTGGTCAGGCGCTGCTGGTACGCCGGCGATTTCCGGCCCGCGAAGCGGAACCGGATTGATCCGGCAAGCTCCGGGTGCAACGCGAGCACGCGCTCGAGATCGTCGGCGAATCGTTCAAAGCCGATGCGGCTGATCTCCTCGCTCAGAAGACCGTAGAATCCGATGCTGCGCCGGAGCAGGGCGGCGGTATCGGCCGCATGGGGTCGCTCGGGATGCCGGTCCCAGCCGTTCATGATGACCTCGATCGGCCGCGCGATAACGGGTCCGAATGTCCGTTGATAATGCCGTGCCGCGCTAGGCGCCGTGCAGACGACGGTGTCGGCACCGGCGAGCGCGAACCGCTCCCAACGCCGGTCCATCAAGCCGCGTCCGACGAAACCAAAGGCGCTCTCGGTCCACTCGTCGCGATAGTCGAGCAGGTACGGAACGCCGTGGTGAGCGGCGACGACTCTCGCCGCGACAAATTCGCTGAACGTGGGGCCCGACGCGACGACCAGATCGGGCGGTGCGATGCCGGCCGCGGCGCGGATCATCGCGCGGATGTTGGTGAAGCCGCCGTCGAGGTGGGGTGAGACCCGCCACATCGGTCGCCGTCCGTCCGCCGCCCAGCGCGCGATCGTCACGCCGGGCGCGACCTGGTCGACGAGTTCGCGGGCCGCGGCCGATGGCGGGTCCCTGACCGGACCGGCGAGAACCGTCACCTGCCACCCCGCCTCGGCGGCCGCGTTCGCGATGGCGACAGCGCGGTACACTCCGCCATCGGTCACCGGCGGAAACGATCGGCAGAGGAAGAGCAGACGCCGGGGATCGTGGATCACGCGAGGGTATCGGATCGGCCTGCGCGCGCCGTGCAGCGCATACCAGCCCATGTCTGCCCAGACGCTCAACGTCGCGGGAAGGGCGCGAATCCAGGAAGCTGCACGACGAAGGTTGATCACCGGGCCAGGTCAGTCCTCGATCTTGTAGATCTCCCGCTTGCCGTGGTCGATGAGGTCGTGATAGCCCTTCATGACCTCCTCGAACTTCTTCGTCTCCTCACTTGAACCCTGCGGGGTGCTCATCATCTTCTCGAACGACGCCAGGTCGGCCACTTCCATCTCGCCGACCACGGTCCAGTACTGCTCGGCGCAGTAGTCGGTCATGATCCTCATCGGCGGCATGCCGATCTGCTTGCTGATCGCATTCATGGCCTTGAACTTGTCGACCATGGCGCGGACCTTCCCCGGCTTGCAGTACATGATTTCGCGGATCAGATACATCGTTGACTCCAGGTAAGTGGAGGGGAGAATCTATAGGAGAGAAGTGAGAAGTGAGAAGGGTCCCGTCATCCCGAGCGTAGCGAGGGATCTCAAACGTCGCCTCGCCGGATGCTCTGGTTCGTCCGCCCTTGAGATCCCCCGTCGCTTCGCTCCTCGGGATGACATGATCCTTGTGTCCTCCTTTTCTGTTGATAGCTGCTTGCGTCTATCGTGGAACTCTTTCGACTGCGGTCGTCATAGCGGGTGGCGCCGTCGCCGGTTGAGCGACGCAGCTCTCCCAACGAATCAGCCGGGTGCAGTGATCGAGCTTCATCAGAAGGAGGAGTGCAACATGTCTTCACCCGGACGCGCACCGCGCATGGTCGACCCGATCGATGCCAGCCGGAGTGCGCACATCCAGCAGGCTGCACGTGACATCGAGAATGGATCGATCGGCGAGACGCTGGCCAGCGGGCTCGCGGTCATCCTGGGGATCATCGGGATCATCGGATTGTTCCCCGGCGTGGCGGATTCGATCGCCGGCATCTCGGCGGGGCTTGCCGTCATCATCGGCAGCGGCGCGTTGGCCCGGCGCGCCGACCGTCTCATCGGCGAACGCACCGGTGCGCATCGCGAAGTCCGCGGCGGTCTCAACCTGACCGTCTTCGCCGGCGCGGCCGGAGCGATTCTCGGCATCCTCGCGCTCCTCGGCGTGAGTCGTTACGCCCTGCTGAGCGTTATCCCGATCGTCTTCGGCGGCGGATTGCTGATCGCCAGCGTGGTGATGGCCCGCTTCGAGCAATTGCTGCGAATCGAGCGCGGCTCAGACGCGGTGTTCCTCGCCAGCGGCGCCGAAGCGCTGGTCGGATCGGCGGCCGTCATCCTCGGCATCCTGGCCCTGATCGGCATCGCGCCGCTCACCCTCTCGCTGGTCGGCATGATCGCGATCGGCGCCGTGCTGCTCCTGAGCGGATCGTCGCTTGCCTCGCAGTTGATGTCGTTCGGGCACTGAACAACAAGGAGATAAAGAGGGAAGGAGGGAAGGAGGCAAGGAGGGACGTTATACTCCTTCTCTCCTTCCCTCGTTCTCTCTTCCTCTCTTTCTCGCCCGCGTGAGCTGCCTTCCCGGTGGCGTGAACGGCCTTTCTCGCCGATGTGAATGCCCATCTCGCCAGTGTAAACGCCCCTCTCGCCGGTATGAACCTCCGTCTCGTCGATGTGAACGCCGTTCTCGTCGGCGTGAATGCCCTTCTCGCCGATGTGAAGGTCCCTCTCGTCCGTGTGAACCCGCTTTTCGGCGATGTGAGGGTCCTTCTCGTCGGTGTGACGGCCCGTATCGTCGGCGCGAATGTCCTTCGCGTCGACGTAAGGGCCTCTATCGGGGCTGCGAACGTCTTTCTCGGCGCCGCGAATGAGCTTCTTGCCGCTGTAAATGCCCGTCTCGGCGGTGTGAAGTCGCTTCTCGCCGACGTGAATGCCTTTCTCGCCGATGTGAAAGACCTTCTCGTGCACGCCACGGCGTGCATGGTCGATCGGTCCGATGTCATCGCACGTCGCGCCGTGCAGTCGGCCCTGCTACAGCGCTTTTTTTCGTGGATCAGATTACAGCCCTGGACACTTTTTCTCAGATCCGATACACATCGGCGTTCGTGTTGAAAACTGCGCCTGTCGCAAACGACGACAATGCGCTGCGTACTCCTGTCGCTGACGCGAATTGGTGTACGCGCTGGAAGCCGCATTAATCAAGGACTGTAGCGTGATCGCGCCAACCGATCGCGCGCGCCGATGCGCGTGATCAAAAACAGACATTGGTGTTCTGGCACACTACTGGCGTTAACCCCTCCCCAATCGACCGATGAAGTGAGTGTCGATCGATTGCAGGTCATTCATTCAACCGCCGGTGTGATCCACAGGGATCCGAACCGGCACAGGAAAGGGAAGGGTAGCACCATGGAAGTACGTCTTCGCATTCGGCTGTCGACGATCCAGACCGTGTCGAGCTTCGCCACCGGTCATCCACTCGCCGACGCCTCGTTCACCGCCGTGGTCAAGCGCGTGAACGACGCTCTCACCGCCATCGACGCCCTCGGTCTCCGGATCGAGGATGGCGTGACCACCGAACACACCGCGGTCGCCCAGCGGCGGGCGGCGCGGCGCACCATCCGGAAGCAGTACCTCCGCCGCCTGGCGGAGGTCGTCCGCGTCGCGGCGACCGGCGATCCGAGCCTGGAGGAGCGATTCCGTCTCCCCGAGTACGGGGTGCCGGACCAGGTCTTCTTCATCGCGGCGCGGGCCCTCCTCGCCGCCGTCGACGCCAGCAAGGACGTGCTGGTACCGCTCGGACTCGGCGAGACGTTCGTCGCCGATCTCACCGCGGCACTCGACGCGGCCGACGCCAAGGTCGAACCCGCCCGCAACGGGCGGATGAACCACGTCGGCGCCCGCGCCCAGATGAGCGAGCTGGCGCGCGAGTGCATGCGCGACGTCCGCGTGCTCGACACCTTCTATCGGGCCGCGTTCGCCAACGACGCCGACCAGCTCGCGGCCTGGAAGAGCGCCAGCAACCTCGCCGCGCCGCACCAACGGCCGGTCGCGCCGCCGCCGATCAACCCCGAGCCGCCCGCCGCGACCGATGCGGCGCGGCAGAACGAAGGGGGGTGATCACCATGCCAGCGCTCCGATTCGGCAAGCACCCACCGCGCCGCGACTATCGCACGCTGCGCTTCGGGGACTATCTCACGCCAGCGGCTCCCCCGCCGCCGGCGGCGCACAATGTTCTCGGCCCGGTGTTTGCCAACCTCGGCACCAGCGATCCATCGGCCCTCTTTCCGATGGACGGCAACGACCGCTACGGCGACTGCACCATCGCCGCCGTAGCCCACGCCAGTACTGTGTATCACGGACTCGTGAAGCAGAAACAGATCATGCCGCGCACCGATGTCGTCAAGTTGTACCTCCAGCTCACCGGAGGCGTCGACAGCGGGCTGGTCGAACTCGACGTGCTCAACTATTGGCGCAAGCACGTCGTGTCCGCCGACGAGATCCTCGCCTACGTGACCGTCGATCCGAAGCAGCACGTCCACGTGAAGCAGGCTATCACACTCTTCGGCGGGGTCTACCTCGGATTCCAGGTGCAGGAGAATTGCGTCGAGGACTTCGACGCCGGAAAGACCTGGACTCCGGGCCAGCTCACGCCCGACGGCCACGCGGTCCACGCCGTGGCCTACGACCGGAATTCCGTCACCGTGCTCACGTGGGGCAGGACCCAACGCGCAACCTGGGGATGGTGGGATGAATGTGTGGACGAGGCCTATGCGATTATCCCGCCCGAAGCGAAGAAGCCGAATTACACTCCAGGCTTTTCCTTCGCGCAGTTGCAGGCCGACTTGCAGGCGGTGGCGGGATGAACAAGGAGAGAGGATAGAAGATAGAAGAGAGAAGTGACCCGGGATGGGCGAAGATCACCTCAACATTCGGGGTTCACTTCTCTCCTCTATCTTCTCTCTTCTATCCGCCCTCCTTCGAACGGCCACTCCCCCCGCGTCGCGGCTCGTATCAGGTAAATGGCCACGCCGAGAATAAGAATCACGGCGGCATAGCGCACTTCGCGTTGAAAGTTGGGCCGGGAGATCGCCACGAAGAGAAATCCGATCGTGGCGAGGAGGGCGGGGAGAGGATACAGCCACATCCGGAACGGGCGCGGGAGGTCGGGACGGCGGATCCGCAGCACGATCACGCCGACCGTCTGGAAGAGGAACTGGAGCAGGATCCGGATCACCACCAGTGCGGCGATGATGTCGGCGAGCTGGAGGAAGCACGCCGCCATCGCGGCGGCCGCCATGATCAGCAGCGAGACATACGGGATGTGGTGCTTCGGGTGGACCTTGCCGAAGATCCGGAAGTAGTTGCCGTCTTCCGCCGCGGCGAACGGGACGCGCGAGTAGCCGAGGAGGAGCGAGAAGACCGACGCGAAGGCGGTCCACATGATCAACACCGTGACGATGTCGCCGGCCCACTTGCCGTAGACCCGCTGCATCATCAGCGACACCACGTAGAAGCGCGAATTGTCCGCGGCCGCCGCCTGGAGCTCCTGCCAGGGGATGACGCCGAGGATGCTGATGTTCATCACGATGTAGATGCACGCCACGGCGACGATCGAGATGATCAGGGCGCGCGGAATCGTCTTGGCGGGATCGCTGACCTCGTCGCCGAGAAAGCAGACGTTGTAGTACCCCCAGTAGTCATAGGTGGCGACCAGCATCGCCGCGCCGAGCCCGGTAAAGAACGCCGGCGTGAGGTGGAAGGCGCCCGGCGGGAAGGAAAAGGCGCGCGATGGATTGAAATGGGTGACGCCCGTGAAGATCACGAACGCGACAGTGATCAGCACGCCGCCGAGGAGGAGCCGCGACAGGATTCCGACGGCGGAGATGCGCCGATAGAGCAGGAAGACGGCGACCAGCAGCGCGCCGATGGCCACGAAGGTGCCGGGACTGAGCACCAGGCGCGCTTCGAGCGTGCCGAGGAGCGGGAGAGTCAGGTGGCCGGTGTGCTGGGCGACCACGTGGTCGAGCCCGGGCCAGAAGTAGCCGGCGTAGCGCGCGAGCCCCACGCCGCCCGAGGCGATCGAGAGCGGCGCGCTGAATGACAACTGCCAGATGAACAGGAAGGAGACCAGCCGCCCGAGCTTTCCCGGGCCGTAGATTTCCTTGAGGAAGCGATACGATCCACCCGACCCGGGAAGGGCGGCGCCGAGCTCGGCCCAGACCAGTCCGTCGCAGAGGGCGAAGAAGGCGCCCAGAATCCAGCCGAGCATCGCCTGCGGCCCGCCCATCGCGGCGATGATCAGCGGAATGGTGATGAACGGCCCCACGCCGATCATGTCGATCATGTTGAGCGCGGTGGCCTGGCGGAGGCCAAGTCCGCGGACAAGGACGGGCTGCTGGCGGTTAATGGCGGGCGATTCGGGCATCGGTATCAGGAACGCTCGCGCAACAGGGAGCCGGCGGCAAGGGCGGACCGTGATCCACATGTCATGTGCACTGTGTGGATCGGTGCAGTTGCGCCGTCTGCCCTCGATCCGGGATATTGGAATTGAGCGTGCGGCGGGAAGCCGGGTTCATCCGTCATTCCCGGACCCGTACCAACAGGAGATCGTGCTGAGGATCGTTCCGTGAACAGCGATCGCGCTGCACCGACGGCGGAAGGGATCCGGAGCGGCTGGCCGGGACTGTCCGGTGCTCCGGCGTATCTGCTCGCGCTGGCGGTAACGTCGGTCGCGGTCGTGCTGCGCCAGCTTGCCGACCCGTGGCTGGGTGACAACTTCCCGCTGGTCATGACGTTCGGTGCGGTGGCGATTGCGGTCTGGTTCGGCGGATACCGCCCGGCGATCCTCTCCGCTGCCGTCGGGTACCTCGCGTGCGACATCCTGTTCGTCGAGCCGCGTGGCGCGTTCGCTGACCGGCCCGTGGCGATGCTGATCGGCATCGTGGCCTATATCGTATCGTGCGGGCTCATCATCGCCATCGGCGAGGGACTGCGTCGGACCCGCAAGCGGCTGACGGCCGATCAGGCGACGCTGGCGGGCGTGCTGGCGTCGATTGATGACAACTTCGCGATGGTCGACCGCGACTGGCGCTACGTGTACGTCAACGACCGCATGGTGGAAGTGGCGAGGCGAAGCCGCGAAGACCTCATCGGGACGCTGAGCTGGGAGATCTATCCCGGTCTGCTCGGCACTCCGTACGAAGCCGCCGCCCGGCGGTCGATGGCCACCCAGCGGCCGGAGCGGATCACGTTCTACTATCCGCCGCGGGACCGCTGGTTCGACACCCTGTTCTATCCTACCGCCGCGGGCATGTCGATGCTCGCCGCCGATGTGACCGACCAGAAGCGGGCCGAGTCATCGCTGGCGCAGCGGGTGGGCGAACTGCGCACGTTATACGAGTTCGCCGACCGGTTGCAGCGGACCACGTCGGTCGCAGAGGTCTTCGAGCCCGCGTTCGACGCGATGCGCGACGCGCTCGGCGCGGGACGCGCGTCGATCCTGCTGTTCGATGCGAACAACCGGATGCGGTTCGTGGCGTCGCGCGGACTGTCGGAGGCATATCGGCAGGCCGTGGACGGGCACACGCCGTGGACCCCCCGGGACACCGACGCGACGCCGATCTGGGTGGAGCACGCGGCCGCGGCGGACGTCGAGGAGTGGTTGCGTGAGCGACTCGCCGCCGAGGGGATCGCGGCGCTGGCTTTTGTGCCGTTGATCGCCGGCGGGCGGTTGATCGGCAAGTTCATGCTGTACTACGGCGAGCCGCGGCCGGCCGTGCAGGAGAAGATCGAGCTGTCGCAACTGATTGCGCGCCAGCTTGCGCTCGCGATCGAACGCCACCGGGTCGCGGAGGAGCGGCAGCGGGCGCTGGAGGCCCTTACCGCCAGCGAGGAGCGATTCCGACTGGCGACCGAGGCGGGGAGCGTCGGCGTCTGGGATTGGGACATCGAACGGAACCGGGTCGCGTGGAGCGATTCGCTGCTGTGCATCCACGGAATCTCTCCGGAGGGATTCGAAGGTACCATCGAGTTCTTCTCATCGCTGGTGCATCCCGACGATCGCGATCGGGTAGCGAAAGCGATCGATGACGCGCTGGCTGATCGGGCCCGCTACGAGCTGGAGTTCCGGATCAGGCGGCCCGATGGTACGGTGTGCTGGGTGTACGCCGATGCCGCCGTATTGCGCCGCGACGGCAGGCCATACCGGATGATCGGAGCCACTGTCGACATCACCCGGCGCAAGGAGTCGGAAGAAGCTCTCCGCGATGCCAACGAGCGCAAGGACGAATTCCTGTCCACCCTGGCGCACGAGTTGCGGAACCCGCTGGCGCCGATCGTGAGCACACTCGATATCCTCCAGCGCGCGGGTGACGATGCGGCGATCCGGGCCAGGAGCGGCGCGGTGCTCGAACGGCAGGTCCAGCACCTGGTGCGCCTGGTGGACGACCTGTTCGACGTGGCGCGGATCAATCACAATCGCCTCGAGCTGCGCCGCGAACGTGTGGATCTGGCCGAGGTGCTGCGACAGGC
>JBOHRZ010000068.1:0-10558 GCA_050732975.1 Gemmatimonadales bacterium | reverse complement strand
GGGTCCCAATGTCACGCCAATTCTACCCCGGTGCTTTCGTCGGCTTCCTCATCATCGCCTGCTCCGGCAACCAGCCAACGACTGGCTCCGGCGACACTGGTCTGGAAGGCATCGTCCGGCGCGGCCCCATCATGCCGGTGTGCCACGAAGGCGAGCCCTGTGATGCTCCGTTCAGTGCCAGTTTCGAAGTGCGGACCGGCCAGCACGTCATCGCCAGGTTCCAGAGCGACTCGACCGGCCACTTCTCCCTGAAGCTGGCCGCTGGCATGTATCAGATCGTCCCCGCCCCCGGTGCTCCGCTCCTCGGGCCGACGCAGCAGCTTCACGACGTGACGGTCGGTGCGGATGGCATTACCCACGTCGAGCTCGTGTTCGACACCGGCATTCGCTGACCCGGCGAACGGTGGCCGACGACCGGCTGAGATCCACTGGTACGAGGCAACTGCGCGCCCTGAAACCCCCGCTGCAGCCTGGGCGAAAGCCCGCTGGCGCGATGGTCAGTTGCAACCTGTCGATATTCATCCCGCTGCTGCTCGTTGGGTGCCATCGCACGGGCTCGCCGGCGTTCCCGCTTTTCGACGCCTCCCGCTGTGATACAGCCGTCACATCGGCGCAGTCCGAAGACGGGCTCATCGGGACGGTGGCTCCCGGGCCGAATGGAGCTCTGGCATGGAGCGGCGGCATACGTTCGACGTCGATCCATCTCGATGCCAGCGGCCACGACACGATCCTGGGTCGCAGTGGTGACGGCCCGGGTGAGTTCCGTTCGATCGGTGAGGCATGGTGGGTTGTTGACACCCTCTGGGTCAGCGACTGGAGACTTGGGCGGTCCGTCGGATATACCATCAGCGGTGGGTATGTGGGCACCCTCACGCCACCGATTCCAGCGGCCTGGGTCCGTACCGCCACCGGTCGCACCGTCGGGCGCGTGCCAAGTTCCGTCGCTATTCCCAAGGTGCTGTTCCTCGCAGCCACGGGCAGTCAGCGGGTTCAATTACGCCCGGGAAGGCATCCGACGCGCACATCCAATGCCTGAACGCCGAGGGCGAGAAGGAACTCGATACGACCATCGCACTGCCACGGCGTGTGGTCACCCAGCAGGATTATGACGACGTCGTCGCCGCCATGGTGAAGGGTCGCGATCCAGCTCTGGCAGCAAGAATTCGTGAGAGTGCGCCGAAGCCGCCTCTCTTCACCGCGGCCTTCCGTGCGCTGATGGACAACCACGATCGCTTCTGGGTTCTCCGATCGACCATGGGCGAACGGAGCGAGATCTGGGCGCTGTTGTCGGCGCGCGGAGTTCTTCTTCGCACGATGAAGCTCCCGATCGGGCTGAGCCTGGTCGCGGCACGCGACGATGTCATCTATCTCCGGGCCGAGCAGGCGAATGGCTTTCAGAATGTGCTGAGGTGTCCCGTCTCGCAAGCCTCTCGCTGACATTGGTCAAGGCGTCGCGGCCGGCCTCACCTTTCAGGTTTCACCTTTCACTTCTCACCGCAGTCGCCCGGGTCGCCGCCTTGAACGTCACGAACGCCCAGATCTCCGGAAACGCGCGGTGATTGCTGGCTCCATCGGCATAGTGACTGACGCGGTCGTAGTACGTACCCTCCGCGACGAGGTCGAGCTGGTCCAGCACCGGGATGTTCGCCTCGATCGACGCGAACGTGGTGTAATGGTCGGCGTGTGCGCCGCTCAGCGTGTGAACGTATGCCGGCTGGAATCGCGCCGTGAGATACGATTCCGCACCGTGGTCGAGGCTCGCGGTGATCGTGGCGCCGACGCCAGGACCGAAGTCATACGTGCGCGGCCCCACGCCGGCACCCGGTGCGTCGATCCCGGCGAGCGCGATGCCGTCGCCGGCGATCTCCGTCCGGAGCCATACATTCCCCGCGATGTTGAGCCGCGAAGCCAGGCCCAGCTCGAGAGTCTGGCCGCCAAACCGGAAGGCGCCGTTGTTGAAGTACTCGAACCGCTGATTGAATTCGATCTGGTTACGAAAGTTTTCGCCCCGGCCGAGCTCGGCGCCGGTGATCCGCCCCGTGCCGGTCAGTTGCGTCAGGTCGCCGTGGCCTGGCGCGAGGAGGATCCGCATGCTGAACGCATCGAACGGCTTGCGCATCGGATCGATGAATGCGTCGCCGTATTTGAAATCCGCGAAGCCGATCGTGGACGAGGTGGCATCCTTGAGGGCCTCCTGCAGCGAGCTCGGTGCCCGAACGACTCCGGCGCCAGCACCCAGCCGAAGTACCATCGTGCCGGGATTGTGCTCCGACGGGTCGGGCCCCTGCCGACTCCACTCGCCGCGAAACAGCCGGTTGACGCTTCCGACCGGATCGAACGGTAACGCCGCGAGTTCGCGAAGAAACCGCTCGCCTCCGCTTGCCTCATTACTCCGGATCGTCGCCGCGACCCGATAGAACATCTCACCCAGCGCGATGCCGCCCATCCCGGTGTTGACCAGGTCGTTGATCGACGGGCGAGTGGTTTCGCCGAAGTACTCCCACTCCGTGGAGCCGAGGAACACCAGCGGGGCGCTGGCCCAGTAGCTCAGCCCGTTACTGCGCGCGGCCTGGAAGTATTGCGACCCGCCGTACGGGTGCAGCAGCATGTTCACGACGAAATCGTCGGTATCCCAATCGAAGCCGCGGTCGAGGTTGTGCTTCCATGTACTGGGTGTAACCCGGGCTGTGCTGTCGTTGCGGACCCACGCGTTGAAGCGGTTGATCATCCCGTTGACGAGTATCCCTTCGAATATGGCAACCGGAACATTCGGGTGATGGCAGAACCCGCAGCGCGTCGAATCGGGTGCGGATCGGGACGTGTCCGCCGCGGTCGTCGTCGTGTCCTGCGCGGGGAGAATGCCGACCGGAGCGAGGGCCAGCGCGATGATGAGTGCCCGTGTGCAGTGCGACATGCCTTGGAAGACGCCGGACGCGCGGGGCCACACACGGGACGTGGGAGGTGTGGCAGGTGGGAGCGTCGCGCGTCGCCCTGCGCGCAGCGAAGGGTTTGCGGTAACATCTCGGGCCGATTGCGAGTTTGCCATTCGGGGTGTTGCTGCTGCTCGCATTTGCCAATCACCGGACTGGCGCCGACTCGCGATGCCTCAGCCCGCCCCGCCCGCTTGACGCCCCGCGCCGCCATAGTCACTATTCCCGCACAGCAATACCGGCGATGGAGTTCGCCAAAAGCGCCGCCCCGCGCGGCTGATGACTCCTGTTCGGCCCCCATGGCCGGGCGGGAGTATTGTTTTGCCGCTCCCGCGTCACGTAGACGGCGACAACGACGAGGTCGATATGCTGGACCTGCCGCTTAACGCAGAGCAACGGCGACATCTGACCGTGGTGCTCGACCGCGCCGACATGGCACTGCTCGAAGCCGCCTCGGTCGGCCGGCCGCCGCAACCGGCGCGACTCCTCCGGCCGAGAACTGACGACTTCTCCCCCGATTCGGCACGGGACATCCGCGCCGCCGCGCTGCGGATCCGGAAACGCATCGCCGACGCGGCCACAGACCTCGCCCTCGAGGTCACGCCGGAGCCGGTATCGAGGTGGGTCACGGCATATCTCTCGGCCGCGGTGGTGCTGCTGCAGGACTGCCATGCCCGGTCGCTGACTGCGTACGGCGACGTCGATCCCCGGCTGTCGGCACGGCTCGACCCGTGGCTGACGGAACTCGAAAACGAGTTCACCCGGTTGCGGCTGAGCGTCCAGCTCGACGCCACCGGCTTACCGGCGGCGAGCGGACTGCGGTAGGCCGTCGCGATGCCTCGATCCCTCGACGTCATTGCCGCCATCGCCATCGGCGGCGCCGTGGGCGGCGTTGCCAGATACTTCGTCACCGACGCGGTGTCGATGCGCGCGGCGGGCGTCTTCCCTGCTGGAACCTTCGTGGTCAACGTCGCCGGGTGCCTGGTCGCCGGGTTCCTGATGCGGATGATCCTCGACACCAGCGGATTTTCACCCGCGATGCGCGCGCTGCTCACCACCGGGTTCTGCGGCGGATTCACGACCTTCTCGACGTTCGCGTGGGAAGCCTTCGCCGCCGCCGATGAGGGAGCCCTGCGACGGGCGGTGCTCTACACCGTGGCAACCGTGGTCTGCGGCCTGATCGCCATCTGGGCCGGCGGCGCCGCCGCGAAGCTGCTCCTCGGTACCTTGCGGGCGCGGTCAGCCTGATTCGATCTCCTCACGACGGAGGCAGCCATGCAAGCCGAGATTGGTGAACGAGTCCTGATGCGGATCCATCTCGGAGAGCGCGACCGCTGGCATGGCAAGCCGCTGTACCAGGCGATCGTCGAGCTGCTGCGCCAGCGTCACTACTCCGGCGCGACGGTCTACCGGGGGATCATGGGGTTCGGCGCCAGCGCCCGGCTCAGGACCGACCGGATCGAGATTTTGTCACTCGATCTCCCGATCGTGGTCGAGTGCGTCGACACCGCGGAGCGCATCGAAGAAATTTTCCCGGAACTGGATTCCATGATCGGCGGCGGACTGATTACCTGGGAAAAAGTCCACGTGCGCCTTTACCGACCCCACGCCGAGGACATCGCCGGCACCAAGCGCGGCTAGATCACCCGGTCTGGTACCGGACGCCCCTCGAAGAACGCCGACAGGTTCTCCGCCGCCTTGAACCCCATGGCCTCGCGCGTCTCGTTGGTCGCCGAGCCGAGGTGCGGCAGGAGGACGACGTTCGGCAGTTCGAGATAACGGCGATCGAAGTTCGGCTCACCGCGAAAGACGTCGAGCCCCGCGCCGGCGAGGTGGCCCGACTTGAGCGCCGCAATCAGGGCCTCGTCGTCGACCACCTCGCCACGGGCGGCGTTGATCAGGAACGCTCCCCGCTTCATCTGCGCCAGCCGCGCGGTGTTCATCAAACCCCTGGTCTCCGGGGTGCTGGGACAGTGGAGCGAGACTACGTCGGACTCGGCCAGCAATTCGTCGAGGGTCGCCCGCGGCTCGGCGCCGACGGCGGCGAGCGCCTGGGGCGACGGCGGGGCCGGATCGTAGCAGATGATGCGCATGCCGAATCCGTGATGCGCCCGGTGCGCCACGGCCCGCGCCACTCGCCCCATGCCGACCAGGCCGAGGGTCTTGCCGGTCACCCGCACGCCGAGCATGTGCATCGGTCGCCACCCGGTCCATTGGCCGGAGCGGAGCTCCCGCTCGCCTTCGCCGGTACGCCGCATTGTCATCATCATCAGCGCCATGGCGAGGTCCGCGGCGCAATCGGTCAGCACGCCGGGAGTGTTGGTGACGGCAATGTCATGCGCCTGCGCCGCGGCGAGGTCGATGTTGTCGTACCCGACGCCAAAGTTCGCGATGATGCGGGTCCGGATGGGATACGCGGCCAGCACTTCGGCGGTGACCCTGTCCGTCACGGTGGTGAGCAGAGCGTCGCCCTGCCCCAGGGCGCGTTGGAGATCCTCGGCGGTGGTCGGCAGGTCGTCGTCAGGGATGCGGGCATCGAAGCGACGCCGGAGCTCCGCTTCGACCGCCGCGGGGAGCCGGCGCGTGACGACGACGATCGGACGCGAACTCACGCCGCCTCCCTGGTTGATGCGTCGCTTGCATCCGCGGCGCGGCGCGAAGGAATATCGAGGATGCTGTGCGGCACGGGTCCAATATATTGACAGTTGCAATGGACGAAACGCCGGATGAATCCGGAAGTCCCGACAGGGACGAGCGAGCCCGCATTCTTCGTCGCTGTTACGACGCGGCTGTGCGGGCCGTGCAACCTCAAGCGGCGCTCGGCTCCGCATTGCAGTCGCTGCAACCAACCAACTTGGCGTGCTGGATCATCGCCGTCGGGAAAGCCGCCGGCGGGATGGCGAAGGTCCTCACCGATTGGCTCGAGACGACTGGCCGGCAACCCGCCGGCGGCATCGTGGTCGCCGCCGAGCCGGCCGCGCCGCCGCATCCGGCGTTGCGATCCGTGGCGGGTGATCATCCGATCGCCGGTGCCAGGTCGGCCGCTGCGGCGCAGGCGATCGCGGACGTCATCGAGCGGATTCCCGAGCGCGCCGAGGTCCACGTGGCGATTTCGGGCGGGACGACGGCGCTGATCGCCGGTCCGCTGCCATTGCTCACCGCCGAGGACGTTTCCGCCACGTTCAAGGCGCTGCTCTCGTCGGGACTCGACATCCGGGAGATGAATGCGATCCGGAAGCGGGTGACACGATGGAGCGCCGGCCGGCTGGCGGCAGCCCTCGCCGGACGCACGCTGCACGTCTGGGTGATTTCCGACGTTCCCGGCAATGACCTCGGCAGCATCGGTTCCGGTCCCTGCACCGGCGATCCCTGGACCGCGGCCAAGGTTCGGGAGATGGTCGACGCGAACGACATCACTCGCCAGCTCCCCGCATCGGTCGTCGCGGCTCTGTCACGCGAGACACCCAAACCCGACGATCCGGCGCTGCGATCGGTGATACCTCGCATCGTCGCCGACAACGGGATGGCGATCAACGCGGCGCTGGCCGAGGCTCGTGATAAGGGACTTGCAGCCACGGGATTCGATCAAGCCCTCACTGGCGAGGCGGCGGCGATGGGCGCCACAATCGCCGGGGCAATGTTGGCGCGCACCGGACCGCGCGAGCTTCTGGTCTGGGGCGGCGAGACCACGGTCACGATTCACGGCGCCGGCGGCAAGGGTGGGCGATCGCAGGAGCTGGCACTTTCGGCCGCGCGGCTGCTCGACAAATCAGCGGCGCCGGGAATGCTGCTTGCTGCCGGAACGGACGGCCGTGACGGTCCGACGGACGCCGCCGGCGCCTTCGCTGACCGCCGGACCTGGCGGCGGATTGCGTCGTCGGGACGCGATTCGGCTGCGGATCTGGCCGCTCACGAGTCGTATGCCGCGCTCGACGCGGCCGGCGCCCTGCTGCGGACGGGCCCCACCGGCACCAACGTCAGCGACCTGGCCCTGGCCATTACGCGGTAGCGCGATTCAGCTCCCGCATCAGCACTCCGTGCGCCACCGCGACGTCGGGCGAGCGTTGCACGAATTCGAAATACCGCTGCTGGAAATCATCGCCGTTCTCGTCCGGACGCAGCAAGGCCCGCACCTCGCCGAGGAGGGTGCGACAGCGTGTCCCGGCGTCATCGGAACGGTCGACCATCAGTTCATCCATCGCGGCGAGGAGCGCTGTCATGGGCCGCAGCCACGCGAACCACGGGTCGTGAATCACCAGGTGCAGGAACTGGGAGTTGTCGGCCACCCGGCCATTCAACGATTCCCAGGCGATCCGCTCGGTCGCAAGCAGGGCGCGGTGGACGGCCAACGCCGCATCGCGGGTCGGGCCGAGGCGGGCGGCGGTGTGACTGATCATCGCGGCGAATCGATCATGGCAATGATGAGTGACGTCCGCGGCGCGTCGGCGAGGTACATGGGTAACCGATATCGAGCATTGCGCTGGTGCATCCTTCCCCCCGCGGCGCGTCCCATTGTCGGAGAAGCATCATCTTCTCCGGGAGAAATAACATGCCTTCACATCGAAGCGGTCACGGGCGGCGTTACGGCAAGGCGGCATCGAAGAGTGTCGAGAGCGCCATGCGGCGCCGCAACAGCGGTACCCTTCGCAGCGGCAAGAGCGGCCATGGCGGCAAGGTCACCAGCCGCAAGCAGGCCATCGCGATCGGCCTCTCCGAGGCGCGGAAGAAGGGCGCCAAGGTTCCGTCGCGGCGATCCAGCCGCAGTTCCTAGCGGGACTGTTTCGCGCCCGAACTGACCTGCCGCCCGACCAGGATGGTGAGATCCACCAGCCTGGTCGAGTCGGGCGCGTCGATCACCCGGGCGGGGCCCAGGACCGCCGTCACCCGCCCGGAGCCGGCGCTATCGCCGGTGCGCACCAGGATCCGGGTCGAGTCGCTATTCTCGCGACCGTCAGCGGCGTTTCCGATGAAGACGACATCAAGTCCGGCGTGACGCAACCGGAGCGCTGCCGTCCGCGCCGCTCCGGGAACACCCCCGGCATTGAGCACCTCGACCGTCACATGCTGTGGCAACGGCGGAAATGCCGCTTCGGCGGGCAGGTGGTCCGCCGATCGTCGGTGCGGCAACGTGCAGCCGATCACGACAATCAATGACGCCGACCGGAGCAGGCGCCCGATCGTCATCGATGGCACGCGGCGGTGTGGAACGCGGTGGTTTCCGGAGGCAGCGACCAACCGCGCGCGGCAGCGTGCGACACACGACGGCTGACCACCTCGCATACGACGCGATCGGCATCGTCAGGGAATGACCGGGCCAGCGCCGCGCGTTCCGGCCGATCGAATGGGCGGCCGGGTTCAAGAAAGTCGGCGCAGTAGAGCGCCCGGCCAACCGGTCCCCATCCCGGCCATCCCACAGAGTGCCAGCGTACCGCGCTGAGGATGTCGGCATCGGTTTCCCCTTCCAGCTCGGCGCGCGCCGCGGCAGCGGGACCGTGACGCAACGCCACCGGGCCCTCGACTTCCGGTGCCCAGCGCCGCATTTCGTTCTCCGGCGCGTCACGGAGTGCGTCGTGAAGCCATCCCGCGCGAAGCCACCGGCGGGTCTCTGCAGCATCGAGCCGCAGCGCCGTCGCCCACTCTCGAAGCAGCGCGACGACACGTTCGATATGGGCGCGACGCCCCGGGGTGACGACCGCCCATGCGGGCAGGCCGTCCTCGGCCGCCATGTCGGCGGTCATTCGGCCTCGCGATCCGGCTGGTCGTTCACGGGCGGCGCTCGCCGAGGATCACATTGTCGATCAGCCGGGCGGAGCCGGAACGAATCGCGGCGGCGACGATGGTGCCCGCTGTGGCCTCGGGCACCGGCGCCATCGCGTTCGCGTCGACCACAGCGACGTAGTCTACCGAGATGGCCGACTCGCCGCGGAGGAGTGCTTCCGCGACCGCGGCGAGCCGCGCCGCGTCGGTCTCGCCCTGCTCCCAGGCCCGAACAACGGCGCGCAACGCGTTGGGCAATGCCAGCGCCGCTCGCCGCTCCGCCGGGTTCAAATACCGATTACGCGAGCTCATGGCCAATCCATCGGTGTCGCGGACGATCGGCACGACGCGAAGCTCGACGGGGAAATCGAGCTCGGCGATCATCCGGCGGATCAGCGTGACCTGCTGAATATCCTTCTGGCCGAACGCCGTCACATCGGGTTGCACGATGTTGAAGAGCTTGGCGACCACGGTGAGCACGCCATCGAAATGTCCGGGGCGGATGGCGCCTTCCCACCGGCTGGCGGCCTCGCCGGCGACTACGCGGACGGTGGTTCCGGGGCGATACATCTCGCCGGCCGTTGGCGCGAAGAGGATGTCCACGCCCGCCGCCGCCGCGACGTCGCGATCGCGGTCCGGATCCCGCGGGTAGCGTTCGAAGTCGTCGGTTGGTCCGAACTGCAGCGGATTGACGAAGCTGCTCATCACCACGAGTACCGCGTGCCGGCGGACGTCGGCGACCAGGGCCGCGTGCCCGGCGTGCAAGGCTCCCATGGTAGCAACCAATCCGACCGGGCGGCCCCGCGCCCGCGACGCGGCGAGCCGGGCGCGCAGCGCATCAATGGTCGCGAGTTCTTCCATCGTCAGTCGAAAGAGTGCGAGGCGTCGGGGTACGCCCCACGGCGGACATCGTCGGCATACCGAGCCACGGCGTCGCGGACATCGTCGGCGAGTTGAGCGTATCGCTTCAGGAACCGCGGCGAAAAATCCGGATTGAGCCCCAGCATGTCGTGCAGTACCAGCACCTGACCGTCGCACTCGACGCCGGCACCGATGCCGATGGTCGGGATGCGAATGGCGGCGGTGATTGCCGCGGCGACACGCGACGGAACCAGTTCGAGCACGATCGCCGTGGCTCCGGCCCGTTCGAGTGCGACGGCGTCGTCGCACATCCGCTCGGCCACACCGGCATCGCGCCCCTGCACTCTGGTGCCGAGAAGGTTGACCGATTGCGGTGTGAACCCCAGATGCCCGAACACCGGGATACCGCGTTCGACCAGAGCGCTGACCGTCGGCACCATCGACGCGCCGCCCTCCAGCTTGACCGCGTGGCACTCGGTCTCCGCCAGCACTCGCCCCGCGTTGCGCACCGCCTCGGCGATGCTCACCTGATAGGACAGGAACGGCAGATCCACGATCACCGGCGTCCGGGTGGCGCCGCGACGTACGCTTCCGGCGTGATAAATCATCTGCTCGAGCGTCGCGCTCAGTGTCGACGCCCGACCGGCGAGCACCTGATTGAGGGAATCTCCGACCAGGAGGAGATCGACGCCGGCCGACTCCAGCAGCCCGGCGAATAGCGCGTCGTAGCAGGTGAGCACGACCAGCTTGCGGCCGTCGCGCTTGCGGGCAACAAGATCCGGCAGCGTCACCGTGGCGTCAGGCATGAGCCTCCAGCAGTGCGATCTCACGCGCCCAGAACTCCCGGTCGCGCAATCCCGGATGCGGCAGTGTCAAAGTCGGCAGATCGCAGATCAGGTCGTCGTAGCGCACCAGATCGAGGTCCAGCGTTCGGGAACTCCATCGCTCGGCCCGATCGCGGCCTGCAGCGCGTTCGATGTCGTGCAGGACAGCCATCACCGCCTCGGGGC
>JBOHRZ010000067.1:0-10589 GCA_050732975.1 Gemmatimonadales bacterium | reverse complement strand
GAGCTTGACGTAGGGACCGTACTGCCCGACCAGGAGGTACACCGGCTGGCCGGTCTCGGGATGGATGCCGAGCGACGCCGGCCCCTCGGCCCGCTGCCGCAGCAGCGTCTCCACGCCTTCCGCCGTGAGGTCGGCGGGTGTCGCGTCGCGCGGCAGCGACGCGCGGATCGGTTCGCCGTTCTCCTCGCGTTCGACGTACGGTCCGAACCGGCCGATTCGCACCGTGGCGCCCAGCCCTTCGAGGGCAACCACGCGCGCCTCGGATGGCTTGATTTCCTGCTCGCCGCGCGCGGTTTCTTCCTGCAGGCCCTCGGGACCGAGGTAGAACTCCCGGAGGTAGCGCTGCTGATCGGCCTCGCCGGCGGCGATTTCGTCGAGACGGTCTTCCAACCCGCGGGTGAACTCGACGTCGACCAGGTGCCCGAAGTGCGCCTTCAGGAGGTCGGTCACCGCGAACGCCGTGAACGTTGGCACCAGCGCCTGTCCCTGACGCACGACATAGCCACGGTCCACGATGGTGCCGATGATCGTCGCGTAGGTCGAGGGCCGGCCGACGCCGTCTTCTTCGAGCGCTTTGACCAGCGAAGCTTCGGTGAACCGCGCCGGCGGCTTGGTCTGGTGCGCCAGTGCCTCGAGGCCGAGACACTCCGGCGTGTCGCCCTCGGCCAGCGGCGGCAACGGTGTGTCGCGATCTTCCAGCGCCGCTTCGGGATCGTCGGATCCTTCAACGTACGCCCGCAGGAACCCCGCGAAGTCGGTCTGCAAACCGGTCGCGCGGAACGTCGCGTTGAGCGC
This sequence comes from Gemmatimonadales bacterium, assembly GCA_050732975.1. Lineage (GTDB taxonomy): Bacteria > Gemmatimonadota > Gemmatimonadetes > Gemmatimonadales > GWC2-71-9 > Palsa-1233. Next base: position 9,794 of record JBOHRZ010000067.1, on the reverse strand, counting down.
GCTGAGATCCACGGTGGTGGAGGTCTTGCGTGCGTCGGTCATCTGCGAGGCGACGGTGCGCTTCCAGATCAGGTCGTAGAGCGCGAATTCGTCGCCTTCGAGTCCGGTCTGTTCCGGCGTGCGGAACACGCTGCCGGACGGACGAATCGCCTCGTGCGCTTCCTGCGCGTTGGCGACCTTGTTGCTGTAACGGCGCGCTTCGGCCGGCAGGTACTCTTCGCCGTAGAGGTTGCCCACGAACGACCGCGCGGCCTTGATCGCCTGATCGGAGAGCATCACCGAATCAGTCCGCATGTAGGTGATGTAACCGCGCTCGTAGAGGCGCTGTGCCACCTGCATCGTCTGCTTCGCGGGGAACCGCAGCTTGCGGTTGGCTTCCTGCTGCAGGGTCGACGTGGTGAACGGCGCGTACGGCTTGAGTGTTCGCTGGGTTCGCTCCACGCTGACGACACGCCACGCCGCGCCATGCAACCGCCCGGTGAGATCGCGGGCCGCCGTTTCGTCGAGCAGTACGACGTCGACACCCTCCGCGAGCCGTCCGGTCTGCTCGTCGAAGTCCTTGCCCGTCGCCAGTCGCTTGCCGTCGAGGGCAACCATCCCGGCTTCGAATTCGGCGCCGCGCTGCGCCAGCTTCGCGGCGAGATCCCAGTAACTCCCGATCCGGAACGCGAGCCGCTCGCGCTCGCGGTCGACGATGAGCCGGGTTGCGACCGACTGGACCCTGCCCGCCGACAGGCCGAAGGCGACCTTCTTCCAGAGCAGCGGCGACAGCGTGTAACCGACCAGCCGGTCGAGAATGCGCCGCGTTTCCTGGGCGCGGACCAAGTTGTCGTCGAGATCGCGCGTGTGCTCCAGCGCCTCTTCAATCGCTTCACGAGTGATCTCGTGAAAGACCATCCGCCGCACCGGCACCTTCGGCTGCAAGACCTCGAGCAGATGCCACGAAATGCTCTCGCCCTCGCGGTCCTCGTCGGTCGCGAGATAGAGCGACGAGGCATTCTTCAACTTGCTCTTGAGATCGCGAACCACGGCCTTCTTGTCGGCGGGTACGACATACAACGGCGCGAAATCGTGAGCGACGTCGACGCCGAAGCGCGCCCACTCCGACCCCTTGTACTCGGCGGGAATTTCCTTCGCCTCGCCGGGAAGGTCGCGCACGTGACCCATCGACGCCGCCACCGAGAACCGCCCCGGAAGAAACTCCTGGATGGTTCTCGCCTTGGTCGGCGATTCGACGATCACCAGCGCGGTACCGCCTGCGCCGGATGACTGCTTCGCGCTGGCTCGGGGTGCGCGCTTCGACTTCTTCGTGGCCATGCGGCTCCTGGATCCGGACCGTTCGACGCCGGGAGTGGTCGAACCCGGCGTGCAGCACTAATAGTCGATGCTGCGCCACCGGGGCAAGGCGCAACTTCGCAAGTAATGGACCATCAATGGCTTACCAATTCCCGAGCTGGCGGACGGCCTCCACGACCGCACTGGCAACCGCCTCCGGCGTGCGTTCGCCGGCCGGAACGACCGCGTCCGCCTGCGAATAGAATGGCTCGCGAATCGCCAGTTGCGCTGCGAGTCGACCGACCAGCGATGCGCCGTCGAGGAGGGGCCGATCGCCTGCGCCTTCAAGGCGCGTTGCGGCCTCTTCCGGCGAAATGGAGAGGTATACAACGGCGGCGGCGGCCTTCGCCGCGGCGAGATTCCCGGGATCAGATGCCCAGCCGCCGCCAGCAGCGATGACCTGCGGCGGTTCCACCAGAGCTGCCGCCATTTCGTCCCGCTCGAGTTCGCGGAATCGCTGCTCTCCGTATCTCCGGAACAGATCGACGACACTCTGACCGGCTCGATCTGCCACCCGGCGATCGAGATCGCACCACGCCACGTGCAACAGGGCTGCAACCTCGGGCGCGACAGTTGTCTTCCCCGACCCGGACAGCCCGACGAGGATGATCGATCGGCGACTGCTCAGGATCCCTTCTCCTCCGCGTTCTCCGCCTGGCGAACCGCGTCCCAGCGACGACCCGCCGCGGCCAGGTACGACTCCAGGTTGCGCCGCGTCTCGCTGATCGCGTCGCCGCCGAACTTTTCCAGCAGCGCATCACCCAGCACCAGGGCCACCAGCGCTTCGGCGATCACGCCGACCGCGGGCACGGCGGTGACATCGGAACGTTCGCTCTGCGCATTGGCCTCGCCGCCGGTGGCGAGGTTCACTGTCCTGAGCGGCGACATCAGCGTCGAAATCGGCTTCATCGCGACTCGGACTACCAACTGCTCACCGGTCGTCATACCGCCTTCGAGCCCGCCGGCGTTGTTGCCGGCACGCCGGAATCCGGCCCGCGGATCCGAGGCGGCCGTTCCCGCCGGTGCATTCACGATCGGATCGTGTACCGCGGATCCCGGTCGCCGCGCCGCTTCGAAGCCGAGTCCGATCTCGACGCCCTTGACCGCGGGGATCGACATCAATGCGCCGGCAAGGCGGCCGTCGAGCTTGCGGTCCCAGCTCACGTGACTGCCGAGACCGACGGGCAGTCCGCGCGCCACGACTTCCATCTCGCCGCCGAGGGTATCGCCGTCTTTCTTGGCCCTGTCGATGCGGGCGATCATCGCCGCTTCGGCATCGCGGTCGAGGGTGCGCACCGGCGACGCATCACTCGCCGCGTTGAGCGGCACCGGGAGCTCGGCCGGCGTCACGGCGCGAATGCCGCCCAGTGATACCAGATGCGACCCGATCTCGACGCCGAATTCCTCGAGCAGCCGCCGGGCCACCGCTCCAGCCGCCACCCGCGCCGCCGTCTCGCGCGCCGACGCCCGCTCGAGAATGTCGCGCGCGTCGAGACGATCGTACTTGAGGACGCCCACCAGATCGGCATGCCCTGGCCGCGGCCTCGTCACCCGCCGCCGCCGCGTCTCGCCCGGCGTGCCCTCGGCCGCCATTACGTCTTCCCAGTTCACCCAGTCGCGATTGGCGATCATCATGGCGATCGGCGAACCGAGCGTCTCGCCGGCGCGCACGCCCGCTAGCCATTCGATGCGGTCCTGCTCGATCTTCATCCGGGCGCCGCGGCCAAAACCCTGCATCCGGCGCCCGAGGTCCCGATCGATTGCCTCAGCCGAGATCGGCAAACCGGCAGGCACGCCCTCGACGACGACGACCAGCGCCTTGCCGTGAGATTCCCCAGCCGTCACGAAGCGGAGATGCATGAACAGCAAGATAGAAGTGAGAAGGGAGAAGTGAGAATGGAAAACCCGACTGCCGCGATCAAGCCGGTAGTCGGGTTTTCACTTCTCACTTCTCACTTCTCGCTTCTCTCTTCAGGTCAGTTCGCCGGATCGTCCAGAATCTTCGGCGTCACCAGAATGATCAGGTCCTGCCGGTGTTCCTGATCCGTGGAGTAGGAGAACAGCTTGCCGATGAACGGCAGCGAGCCGAGGAGCGGAATGCTCGACCGGTTCCGCGTCACCGTGGTGACGGTGAGCCCGGCGATGACGGCGGTCTCGCCGTCGTTGACCAGCAGCTTGGTCTCGCCATGCTGGATCGGAATGTTGAAGCCGAGGTCGGCGGAGGCGAGCGGCTGGATCGACGACCGCTCGACTTCGAGGTCCATGCCGACCTGCCGGTTGTTGGTCACGTGCGGCGTGGCGATCAGCTTGATGCCGGTCTCCTTGAACTGCACGTTGGCGCGCGGCGCCGTGTTGACCTGCCCGAACGACGACGCGTCGATGACCCGCACCGGCGTCTGCTCGCCCGACACGATCTGCGCCTGGCGGTTGTCGAGCGTGTTGATGGTCGGAACCGCCTCGACGTCCGTAAGCTGAACCTGTTCCAGCGCACTCAGGAACGACGTGATCGAGAAGCCGCCGATCGCGGTCGAGAAGATCAGGTCGAGAGCCGATTGCGAAATGATCTGATCGGCGTTCGAGATGGCGGCGACGCTGTTGCCGCCCAGGTCGACCACGTTGACGTTCGGGTTGTACGGCTGGCCGGTCGTGGGATCGGTCCGCTGCAAGATCTTGTTGAAGAACGTCGACGACGTGCCGACGTCGTACTTGACGCCGAGTTGTTCCAGGTCGGTGCGGTCGACGAACACCAGCTTCGCCTGAATCGCCACGGTCGGCGTCTTGATATCGAGACTCTGCACGAACTGGCGGATGGCCGGGATCCGGGTCCCCGCGTCGACGATCACCAGCGTGTTGGTCGACGTGTCGGCGATCGCCGAGCCGCGCTTGGTCAGCATCCCCTTGATGGTGTTGGCCATCTCGGCGGCTTTGGCGTAGTTGAGCCGGATCTGGGTCTGGTCGAGCCGCTCGGTGGTGTCGAGCTTGGCGAGCTCGCCCGGGGAATCAACCCGGATGATCCCGCCTTCCATTACCGTGGCGGAAAGCCCCTGCGACGCCAGCAAGGCCTGGAAGATGTTGCCCCAGGTCTGATTGCGGATGGTCATCGACACCGTGCCGGTGACGCTCGGGCCGGTGACGATCGACTGCCCCGACCACACGGCGAGCTGCTGCAGCGCGTCGTTGATGTCGGTCTTGTCCCAGTTGACCGTGATGCGGGTGGTGTCCTGGACCTGGGTCCGGGCATGGACCGCGCCGTTGACGATGGGTTCCGGCTCGCTCGCGATCGGCGGGCGGGAGGGGAAACCGGTGTCGGAAGCCGACGGCGTCAGGTCCGCCAGTTTGACCGGGCCGGCGCCCCAGCTTTGGAACGGCCGGTCGGCGAAGCTGACCTTGACGCTGCCGTCGAGGTTCTGCTCGACCCGGTAGTCAGGCATCCGGTCGAACTGCACCACAACGCGCACGACGTCATCCTTGTACTGGTTGACGCGGATGTCAGCCACGTTGCCGCGGTGCTCGCCGTCGTACGAGGCGAAGTCGCCCTTGGTGGCCGGCTCGAAATCGAGCACCAGCCGGTCCGGGTTCTGCATCCGGCTTTCCCGTACGGCAACGCCGCGGTCGGCGGCGATGAGCAGCCGGGCCGTGCCGCCGGTGCTGGACAGCGACAGCGCGCTGACCTGGCCGTCGGGCACTGGCCGTGGTGCCGGCGTCACGCCGATGGTCATCGGGATGAACGCCCACGCGAACAATCGAAGATTCATGGTTTCTGGTCCTCCGGTCTGCGCAGCGAATAAGTCTGGAACTCGGCCGCGCCGAGCCCGTCCTCGCGCAACTTCACGGTGTTCGAGTCCACGCCGATGACCGAGATGCGGCCGACGCGCTGACGCGACGTGAACGTGTAGCGATGGTTGTTGCCGATGTCGCGGAAGGTCACGACGCTCCCCATCGGATCGCTCTGGTTATAGAGAATGGCGACCAGCCTGAGGTCGGCGAGATCGGGCCCGAGATTGACGGGCTGCACGATGGGCATGAATGGATCGCGGCTGTCGCCGACATACTGGTACGTTTCGCGCACCAGCGGCGTGATGCCCGCCGCCGCCGACGTGTCGACGCCCGCTTCCGCGGCCTTGTGCCTCAGCGAGTCACGGATCGCGGTGGAATCGGGCTTGGCCGCGGCCGCGGCAGTCGCCGCCGTCGGCGACGCGCCACCGCCCCCTCCGCCGCACGCCAGCAGCAGCATCAGCGGCAGGGCCGCCGCCGCTCTAGTTGGCATTGGTTGAATCCTCCGCCGTCGTCGGCTTCACGTAGGTCCGGACCGTGAAGTGCGCCTCGACCATCGCGGTGGTATCGCCGAAGGCGCGCGCCTGCTGGGAGTTGGCCCCGGTCAGATGCACTCCGCCCGGCACCATGATGCGGCGCAGTGAGGCGATATCCGTCAGGAACTCGGCGATCGGGTGGTAATGGCCCACCACCGTGAAATCGTATGACCAGGTGTCGAACGGCGCCGGGCCCTGCAGCGGCTGGCCCGGAACGAACGAGGTGATCCGCACGCCCCTCACCCGCGACCGGGTGGTCACGTCGTCGAGGAGGTTGTTGACGTCACGCTGCGTCGGCACCAGGGTCTTCAACAGCGCCAGCGATGCCTGGTACTCTGCCACCCGCTTGGTGACATCCTCGACCGATTGGGTGGCGAGGTCCTTCTTGGCGGTATCGATCCGGGCGTGCAGCACCTTGATCGAGTCGCGCAGCGAGTCGGCGTAGGCCATCCGCGGCATGAGGCCGTGCATGCCGAGCAGCGAAATCCCGTCGCCGGAATAGCACATGTACGCGAACGCGACAGCGATCAGCGCCAGCAGGATCCCGGTGGTCTTCGAAGAAGCACCCATGGGTTACCTCACCGTCGATTCGAGGATCGGAACCGTCCGGATCTGACTCGAATCGGCGCGGGTGTACGTGGCCTGGATCGTGAACGCGGTGAGCGGCCGGTTCTTGTCGATGACCGTTTCGGTCTTGACCGGCAGGACGTTGGTCAGCCAGTGGCTGTCGCCGAGACGGCGCAGAAACGAAGTGTAGTTCTCCAGCGCGGTCGTCTGGCCCACAATGGTGATCACCACGTCGGGCGCCGCGGAAGAATCCGTGCCGGGCGCGGTGTTCGACGTGATGCTTGTCAACCAGGTGTAGTCCGGCATCGCGCCGGCGATCTCGTCGAGGAGATGGGGCCACACGTAGCGGTCCTTGTCGACCGTGGCGATGGTGCCGATCTGGGTCAGAATCGAGTCGCGCGCCCGTTCCGCCTGTCGCTTCTCGATCACGAACAGGTGATAACGATGGTACTCGTTCTGAGCGTCCTGCATCTGCGGCTCGAGGCGATGCAGCCGGCTCCTGGTGCTGAGCCAGATGCCGCCGACCACCAGCAGGGCAACGATCCAGGTGCCGGCCGCGACAGCCAGTGCCGGCTCCTTGACGCCGCTGGCAACGCCGCGCATCCAGGTACCGAACCCGGCCATCGGCGAGCCCTTCGCGGCCTGCCGCTTGGCTCCGGGTTTGAGATTGATGGTGATCATGGCGCGTCGTTCCTCACGCTACCGAGCGCAGGGCGAGACCGACCGGAAGCATCAGCAACGGTGACACCTCGTCGACATTGAGTCCATCGAAAGCCCCCGATGCCACTTCCAGGCGCTCGACGGCGTGCGCCTGGGTGACCGGGACGCGAAGACGATCGGAGAGAACGCCGGCCAGCCCCGGAACGCGAGCGCCGCCGCCGGACAGATACAGACGCGCCAGCGATCCCACCGGACGATTGGAGGTCTGCAGGAACGCCGCGGCCCGCTCGATGCCGAGCGCCAGCTCTTCGCCGCGGGCGGCGACGTGCGGCGCGAGCGACGGATCGAGCTCGCTGCCGCGCACCACGCGGTCAGCGGCATCCGCCGCCAACCCGCGCTCACGCTGCAGGTCCTCGCGCAGACGACGCACGCCGATCGGCAGGTCACGCGTCAGCACCGGCACTCCTTCCTCGAGGAGATTCACGGTGGTGGTTTCGTGTCCCACGTTGGCCAGGGCCACCACGCCGCGCATCGCTTCGGGATAGTTGCGCTCGAAGGCATTGTGCAGCGCGAACGCCTCGACGTCGATGACGCTGGCGTCCAGCCCGATCTCGGCGAGCAGCGTCAGCTTCGACTCCACCAGTTCCCGCTTGGCGGCCACGAGCAGCACCTGCATCTGCAAGCCTTCGCCGTCGGGATCCAGGATCTGGAAGTCCAGCTCGACGTTCTCGGGATCGAACGGCACGTGCTGATCCGCCTCCCAGCGAATCACCTCGCGCGCTTCGGAGTCCTTCATCCGATCCATCTGGATCTTCTTGATGATGACATCGCGGCCACCGACGGCCACCACGACGTCCTTCGTTTTGATCTGTGCGCTGCCAAGCAGCGAACGCACCGCATCGGCGACGACGGTCGGGTCCATGACCTCGCCTTCGACGATGGCGTCATCAGGGACGTGGGCCAGGGCAACCTTTTCGAGCACCGGCTCACCGGAGGCGTGACTGATCGTCGCCGCCTTGATGTAGCCGCTGCCGATGTCGAGCCCTACGGTTGAGCGCGAGCGCGGGAAGAGCGCCATATCAGCCCGGATTGTGCGGTGGAAGGTTCTCGCAACGTAGCCAGCCGGACCCGGATCGGTCAAGGAGGCAGGTTCGAGTAACCCGTTGTCTCTCGTTCACTTACCCGATCCCATCCTGGTATTTCACAGACCGCTGATGCGACACCTCGACATGGTGGATAGCACTCACCGTGCCACCCGCACGTCAGAACCGAGGCTGTTGCGCCAGCACCCGGACAGTATCGGCGCCTCGCCGAATGAGCAGGAGACTGGCGGTCCGGGCCGCGGCCAGGGCGCCGGCGGCATTGTACCGGGTCGCCGTGGCGATCAGGCGCACCACTCCGCCGCGACGGGACGCGGCGACTTCCCATCTCCACCCGTCGGGGCGCGACACCGCCGGGTATGCGATGGCACCGCCGTCGGAGAGGGTGTCGAGGTCGGCTCGACCTCCCACGGCGATCGACGCCAGCGCCCCGTCGGCGACAACTTCGCCTTCGGCCGACCAGCGCCGCGCGGCGCCAAGACGCGCCCGCGCCGCGACCGCGCCGAGCGCCACGATGCCGAACGACTCGACGAGCACGATCACCACCAGCGCCGCCACCAGCGAAACGCCGCGCCGACTGCCGATCATCGCCGCAACGGGATCTGCACTGTCGTCGCTGCGGCGGCGGAGCGGAAGGCGGCGGTCACCGCACCGGCGTCGATAACGAAGGAGGCAGTGTCGCGAATCGGTCCGGCGAACGGCTGCACCGGCGAAAGGTGACTGGCGGGCGCCAAGCCGAACCATTCCGCCGTTCCGGATCGGTAGCTCTCCAACTCGACCGGTTCGAAGATCCGCAGCACCGGTGCGGTATCGCCGGCGACCGACAAACGCCACGCTGCGGCACCTGTCGGACATCGATCAGACGTCACCGCGGCGATCGGCGCGAATCGCCAGGTACCGCCGCCGGAATCGACCAGGAGTGCGGCGGCATCGCGACCCGGCTCTGGCTGCCGCACGCCGAGCCAGCCGGTCACGGGGAGCCACACGGCGGTATCGCTGATGGCGCACAACCATCCTTCACCGACCGGGCGGGAAAGTCCAAGCGTTCCGGCGCGCGGCGTCGACAGGTCGTCCGCCGCAGCGTTGCGCAACTCCTGCTGAAGGAATGCCTGTACAGCGCCGGCAGTGCGATCGTCGGTCAGCAGCGACGACTGCCTGACGGCGGTCCCGCCCGCGACCTGCGACACGACCACCGCGATGCCGCTTACTACCGCGAGCATGACCATGCCGATGAGGAGTTCCAGCAGCGTGAACCCGGCCCGTGTCATGGTCCGCATCGGACCACCGCGCTGAAGGCCGGGCGTTCGGCGGTGGCCGGGTAGTTGATCCGAACGGTGTCGGGTGCTGCTGCAGCGACGCATGCGGTGTCCGACTCACGCTGCCGGTAGTCGACCCAGCGTCGAGTGTCTTCGGCGCTGCCGCGTTCGACGCGGCGGCCGATCCGTTCGACGGTCAGCGCGGTAGCGAGTGCCGCGACGCCGGCGATCTCCAGGATGACCAGTGCGACGAGCAGTTCGACAAGGGATTCCCCGCGATGTGACATCGACAATCCTCCGGCGTGAGGTTGCCGCAGGATGGCGATGCATTGTCGCGATGGAGGTACCCGGCAACGCCGGCCGGACGGGAATCACGCGGACGGCCGGATCTCACCCCTCAGTATGCGCGCCATGCTGCCACATCGTCATTGAGCCCTTTATCTGCAAGCGCCTGCTCAGCGGCGGTTGATTTGGCGTTGATGGTCGGCTGCTATCGTGCTGCATGGACAAATCGTGTTCGAGCCGCCGCCGAGGCGGGAACCTGTCCGGTTGGGCCGCGTTGTCTG
>JBOHRZ010000066.1:0-10813 GCA_050732975.1 Gemmatimonadales bacterium | reverse complement strand
AGGCCGAAGCGGTCGCGGAGATCTACCGGACCACCGCGCTGGTGGACGCCCAGGCGAACGTGGGCGCGGTCACGGCGGCGCTCGACGGGGCCGACGTCGCGCACCTGGCGGCGCACGGGCGCCTCCATTTCCACAACCCGCTCTTCTCCTCGCTCGGGTTCGACGATGGGCCGCTGACCGTCTACGACCTGGAGCGGTTGCGGCGGGGGCCGCATCACCTGGTCTTGTCGAGCTGCGACTCGGGTGTCGTCGCGCGTAGTCAGTAGCCCACTCCAGGTATTCGGCGCTGCGAAGCCCCGACCGGAGCGCCAGGTCGATGGCCGCCTGATCGTCCATCTGCTCGTCCACCAGCAGATACGCCAGCAACGGTCCCCCGGTGCGATTGGCGCTGTTGCAGTGCAGAAGTGTTGGCGACCCGCGGGATTCGCGCATTGCTGCGAGGACACGGTCCATGTCATTGTCGCCGATTCCGCCGGACACGACCGGCACGTTGATATATCGCAGGCCAAGCCTCGCCGCTTCCGCGGCTTCGTCGTAGCCGCGCGGCTCCATCGGGTCGCGAAGGTCGATCACCGTAGTAACACCGCCGACGGCCGCCTTTCCGAGCTGGGCCGCGCTTGGTTGGCCGGCGACGACCAGCCACGGCAATGGTGACGAACCGTTGGGCATCGCCCGCGCGATGTCGTTCTGATCCATGCGACAATATACGACGCGCGCGGGGCTATTTTTCCGGATATGACGGCCATTACGCTGGCCCTGTGCCAGTTCCGTCCGACCAAAGGTTCCGTTGCCGCGAATCTCGACCGAATCGAGGCGGCGTTCGGATTGGCGTCAGCCGCGGCGGTCGTGCCCGACGTACTGATCTTCCCCGAAGGGATGGCGACCGGGTACTTCCTGGAGGGGGGCGTGCACGAGCACGCCATGACCGCCGACGCACTCTACGCCGAGCTGGAGGCGCGGCATCGGCGTAGCGGGGCTCCGCCGCTGGAGATCTGCCTCGGTTTCTACGAATTGTTCGAAGACCGCCTGCACAATTCGGCGATCTGGGTCGCGCTGGGAGGCACCGATGCCGGTATCAGGCACGTGCACCGCAAGGTCTTTCTGCCGACCTATGGCGTGTTCGACGAGGAGCGCTTCGTCGAGGCCGGCCGCGAGGTCCGGGCGTTTGACACCCGCTTTGGTCGCGCCGCGATACTGGTGTGCGAAGACGCCTGGCATTCGCTGACCGCGACCATCGCCGCATTGGACGGCGCGCAGCTCATCGCGGTGCCGGCGGCGAGTCCGGCCCGCGGCCTTGTTCCGGATCCGCGCCATCCCGGGCTCCCGACATCGCTGGTGCGCTGGGATCGCGTGGTCGAAAGCATCGGCAGTGAGCACGGAGTCTTCGTGGCGCTGAGCCAGCTCGTCGGATTCGAGGGAGGGAAAGGGTTTCCCGGCGGATCCATCGTGGTAAACCCCGCGGGCGACGTGATCGCTCGCGCACCGCTGTTCGAGGATGCAATGCTGCCCGTGACGATCGATCTGGACGAAGTCGCCCGGGTTCGCGCTTCGGCGCCTTCACTGGCCGACCTCGCCGTCAAACTGCCGCACCTGGTCGCCAACCTCGAAGATCTCGGCCGAACCGTCGAGCGCGAGCAACCGCGGTCAGGTCGCGCGCCTGCGTCCGGGAGCGCGCCGCCGGTCGCGGCGCCTGATCTTCGTATCGATACGGCGCTGACCACGAGATGGCTGGTCGAATTCATTCGAGACGAGGTGACCCGGCGCCGCGCGTTCAAGCGCGTGCTCGTCGGGCTCTCGGGCGGGGTGGACAGTGCGCTGGCCGCATGGCTCGCCGTGGCAGCGCTTGGCAAGGAGAATGTGATCGGCGTTCGCATGCCGTATCGTACCTCGAGCCACGAATCGCTCGATCACGCCCGCTGCGTGACCCGGGCGCTTGGCATCGACGAGCGCACCGTGGACATCACCGCCGCGGTGGACGCCTACGCCGCGGCGTCCGGAGTTCCGATGACGCCGGCACGGCTCGGCAATGTGATGGCGCGGCTGCGGATGGTGACGCTGTTCGACCTCGCCGCTGCGCTCGACGCCATCCCGCTCGGCACCGGCAACAAGAGCGAGCGACTGCTGGGCTACTTCACCTGGCACGCCGATGATGCGCCTCCGGTCAATCCGCTCGGCGACCTCTTCAAGACGCAAATTCGCGAGCTGGCCAGGGCCGTCGGCGTACCGGCTGCGATCCTCGACAAGCCACCCACGGCCGATCTGGTCGCGGGCCAGACCGACGAAGGCGACATCGGCATCGGCTACGATCGCACCGATCCGATTCTGGAAATGCTGCTGCGCGGGCACCGCGAGGACGCGATTCTCACCGCCGGGTTCACCAGGTCAGAGGTCGAGCTGGTGCGCAAACGCCTGGATGGGACCCATTGGAAGCGGCGGCTGCCAAGTGTAGCCATGGTGTCGCAGACTGCGATCGGCGAATACTACCTTCGACCGCTGGACTATTGATCGTGACGATACCAATCCCCGAAGCGCGTCCGATGTCATATTCGCGCGGCGAAATCTCGACCCTCGTGATGCCGCACATGGCCAACATGCTCGGCGATCTCTTCGGCGGGAATCTCATGGCAATGGTCGATCAGGCGGCATCAATCGCGGCAATCCGGCACTCCGGCAGCCGCGTTGTCACCGCGTCGATTCATCAGGTTGATTTCCGCCGCCGTACGCCGATCGGTACGCTGGTCACCTGCCGTTCCACCGTCGACTATGTCGGCAACTCGTCGATGGACATCACGGTCGAGGTCCACGCCGAGACGCCGAGCACCGGCGAGCGGATACACACCATGACGGCCCACGTGGTCTTTGTCGCAATCGACGCCGGCGGTCGTCCGCAGCGGGTGCCACGCCTCGTTCCCGAAACCGGCGAAGAGAAGGCGCGGTATGCCGCTGCGGAGAAGTATCACCGGGAATACCGCCGCAGGTGACCGCGCCGCGTGTCGTCGTAGTGTTGGGTGGCGGCGGCGCCAAGACCGCTGCGCATCTTGGCGTGGCCCGCGCGCTGCGCGAAGCCGGCGTGGTGCCGGTTCGCTGGATCGGTACCTCGATGGGCGCCGTGATGGCGGCCGCGCTCGCCGGAGGCGAGGAGCCCGAATCGATTCTTGCACGCGTGGTGCGGGTAGCGCGCTCCGACATCCTGCGCACCGATTGGCCCCAGGTCGCGAAGGGGATCTGGGGCCTCGCGATATTCCGTTCGGGGCCGATCCGGCGGACCATCGAACGGATCGTTCCCGCTCGCAGTTTCGCCGAACTGGCAACCCCGTGCACCGTGACCGCGGTCGACATTGTCAGCGGCAGCGAAGTCGCCTTCGGCGCCGGCGGAGCAGACGCGCCACTGATCGACGCCCTGGCGGCCGCCTGCGCCTTGCCGCCGTATTTCCGTCCGGTACGCATCGGGCAGCGCCGATGCTACGACGGCGGCATCCGGTCGCCGGTGCCGATTCATCTCGCCGCGGAAATCGACTGCAACTACATCGTTGCCGTGCATACCGCGCCGGGATTCGACGAGACCGGTCCGCCGGTTGAAGTACCGCCGCCGCTCGTCGCCGCCGCCGAAACCGCGATCGGCTGGCTCATGGCCGGAACGGTGGAACTCCAGCGGCAATCATGGGATCTTACTCCGGGACGCCCTCCGCTGATCTGGCTGCGTCCCGTCACCGATCGCGCGGCGACCTTCGCCGCCGATCGCACCGCGGCGTACGCCGAAGCGGGTTATCATGCCACCATGCAGGTTCTGGAGGAAATGAAATGACCGAAACCGCGGTGCGTCATTTCACGGCCACGCAGGCCAACGCCACTCTGCCCCTGGTGCGCCGCATTGTCGGCGATCTGCTCGACATTCATCCGCGCTGGCGGGCGGCCATCGCCGAGTTCGAGACGGAACAGGCGCGTACCTCGGCCAATGGCGAGACGCCGCGCGCCTCCCGGGCGCGGCTCGAGGCCGAACGCCTCGCCCGCGAGATCGAGGCCTGCCTCGACGAACTCGATCAGGTCGGCTGTCTCTTCAAAGGGTTCGACGGTCTCGTCGACTTTCCCTCCGTCCACGACGGTCGCGAAGTATTCCTCTGCTGGCGTTACAATGAGCCCCGCGTCGAGCATTGGCACGAACTCGATTCCGGTTTCGCGGGGCGCCAGCAGTTCGATTCGGTCACTTTCCCGGCAGACGAATGATGAATGGCATCTGGCTCTTCGTCCACTACCTCGGGTTCATCATGTGGCTCGGCGGCGGATTCTCGGCGATGGTTGCCGGCATCGGCATGAAGCGGATCGACCGGTCGCTCTGGGGCGCGGTGGTCGACGCCCAGGCCGCGATCTACCGGGTACTGATCGGCCCCGGGGCGCTCATCACGGTGCTGACCGGGTTCGTGATGACGATGGAGATGTACAACGGCCTCTCCACCGGCGGAGCGACACCATGGCTCGCCACCATGCAGGGGGCCGGCATTCTTGGCGCGCTGGTCATGCTGCTCGGCGCCATGCCGGCGTCGCTCAAGCTGTCGCGCCTGGAACCGCTCGGGCGTGATGCCCCGGCATTCGATGCGCTGCGCAAGCGTCTCGCGATCACCGCGTCGATCGGCGGCACGCTCGCGCTCATTGCCCTCCTGGCCGGCGCACTCTACCGGCCGGTATGAACCTCTCCCGCCGCGACCTGCTCGGCCTCGCGGCGGCAATCCCGGCCCTGGGCGGACTCCGTTCCGCGCCGCTTGTCCGGCGCGACGATGCGCCGCTCCCGCACAATCCCGCGCCCGACGACGAAGCCGCCTGGGAACGAATCGCGGCGCAGTTCCTGATCGACGGAATCCATCTCAACACCGGCACCTACGGCGCCTGCCCGATCCCGGTGCTCGACGCGACCATCCAGTTCCTCCGCGGGTTCGAGCGAATGATCGGCCAGCCGGGGATCGACTATCCGGCATTCAAGTCCGAAGTCGAGACGTTCGTGGGTGCGTGGCCCGGCAGCGCTGCGGTACTCCGTAATACCACGGAAGCGATGAACAACGCCGCCGCGGGCCTCGACCTGCGCGCAGGCGATGAGGTTCTCTCGACGGTCCACGAGCACGTCGGCGGCCGTTGCTGCTGGGAGCTGCTGGCACGGCGCCGGGGCACCACGTATCGGACCTTTGCACCGCCGCTCGATCCGGCCGGGCCGTCGGACCTGGTTGCGGCGTGGCAGGCGCAGGTCGGTCCACGGACCAGAGTGCTCTCGATTTCGCACATTCTCTTCGATACCGGGATGATCCAGCCGGTCGCTGAACTGGTGCGCTGGGCGCGCAGCAACGGCATCGTCACCGTGATCGACGGCGCCCATCCTCCCGGTATGCTGCTGACCAACATGCAGGCTCTCGACGCCGACTTCTACGCCACGTCGCCGCACAAATGGCTGCTCGCCCCCAAGGGTACCGGGTTGCTGGTCGTGCACCCCGACCGGATTGCCACGACCTGGCCGCTGGTGGCCTCCGGCGAATGGAACACGCCCGACATTCGCCGCTTCGAGGACGTCGGGACCAGCAATCTCGCGCTGATAGCGGGACTTCGGGCCGCGGTGCAATTCCACAATGCCATCGGCCGCGAGGCGATCGAAGCGCGCGTCCGGTCGCTCGCCACCCGGCTCTTCGACGCCCTCGCCGCCAACCCGCGGATTCACCTGGTCTCGCCGCGACAGGCCGCGCTGCGCAGTGCGATGGTGTCGTTCAAGATGGAAGGAACCACCGCCGAAAAGCTGCAGGGATATCTCGGCGCATCGAGGATCCGCACCCGGCGGATCTCGGAATTCGGTTATGAGTATCTCCGCCTCAGCACTCACATCTACGTGCTTCCGCGCCACCTCTACCAGACTGTCGACCTGCTCGCCCGCGCCCCATCCTGACCCCGCGCCCTCTCACTTCTCACTTCTCACTTTTCATCTCTCCTTGCGGTCCGACATTGCGTGCGCACCGGGCATTTTGTGCATCGCATCGCTCGCGCGGTGCAGACGAGCGCGCCGAGTTCCATCAGCGCCTGGTTCGTCGCCCAGGCGCCGCGTCCCGCCCGTGGCAGCAGCGTTCGCGCCGTCTGCCGCAGTCGTTTCATGCCGGCGGCGCCCGGTGCAAGCCTGGGGTGAAACGCCCGGCGAAGGACACGCGCAACGTTGGTATCGATGGCCGGTTCGGCCATTTCCCAGGCGAAGCTCGCCACCGCGCCGGCGGTGTATTCGCCAATTCCGGGGAGCATTCGCAGCGCCGCCGCGTCCTTCGGCAGCTCGCCACCGTGGTCGCGCATCACCTGCCCGGCGGTGCGGTGGAGCGATGCAGCGCGACGATAGTAACCGAGCCCCTCCCAGGCTTCGCGCACCTGGCGGGGATGCGCTCCGGCGAGGTCGCCCACGGTCGGGAAGCGGTCGAGGAATCGCGGCCAGTATTCGAGCACCCGTGCAACCTGGGTCTGCTGGAGCATCACCTCCGAGACCAGGATGCGGTACGGGTCCCGGGTTCGACGCCAGGGAAGGTCGCGGCCGTGCCGGCGGAACCAGGCCAGGAGTCTGCGCCGGAATTCCCGGTGTTGCGGCGGCGCATCGAGGATGGACTTTCGGGGCACCGGGGGGCAAGATAAAGGCCGAATGGCAACCCTGATAGAGAGAGTCGAGTCCGGCGCCGGGCATGTGGTACTGGACGCTTTCGCGTCGGTGGGACGGTTCACCGAGATGGTCGTGGACATGATCCGTGGCCTCGCCGAATGGCGGGTCTGGATCCCGCGCACCATGGACGAGGCATGGAACATCGGCGTCGGCTCGCTCTTCATCGTGATTCTGATTTCGTCGTTCACTGGAGCCGTCACCGCGCTGCAGGCCGGCTACCAGTTTACCGGCAACGTCCCCGTGTACGTGGTGGGCTCGCTGGTGACCGAATCGGTGATTCTCGAGCTTGGCCCGGTGCTGGTCGGGCTGATTCTCGCCGGCCGCATCGGCGCGCGCTACGCCGCCGAACTCGGTACCATGCGGGTCACCGAGCAGATTGACGCGCTCGAATCGCTGGGGCGCTCGCCGTCGAGTTACCTGCTGCTGCCGCGGGTGCTGGCGTGCCTGCTGATGATCCCGATGCTCGTCGTATTTGCCGACCTGGTGGCGGTCGGCTCCGGCTGGATCGCTTCGCGTTCGACGATCGGGATTTCGAACGAGGACTTCACCTATGGCTCGCACGCCTACTGGCACCCGTTCGACGGCTGGTATTCTGTGATCAAGGCCTTCTTCTTCGCGGGTGCGATCGCCCTGGTGTCGTGCTACCAGGGGTTCAACACGCGCCACGGCGCTGAAGGCGTCGGCAAGTCGACCACCGGCGCCGTGGTCACCAGCTCGGTGCTGATTCTGCTGCTTGACACCGTCCTCGCCAAACTGCTGCTGACCCAATGATCGATGTTCGCAATGTCTATAAGCGGTTCGGCTCGCAGGTCGTCCTCAATGGTGTCAATCTCACCGTCGAGGAAGGCGAGACGCTGGCGTTGCTGGGGCCTTCGGGGACCGGCAAGAGCGTCCTGCTCAAGTCGATCATCGGGCTGATTCGCCCGGAACGCGGCGAGATCATCGTCGATGACCAGAACGTCGACAAGCTCAAGCGCCACGAACTGGCGAAGCTGCGCGCCACGATCGGCTACGTCTTCCAGAACGGGGCGCTGTTCGACTCCATGGACGTCTTCGAAAACATCCGTCTTGGCCTCACCAACGAAAAGGAATTCAACGACCTGGAGTACGCCCGGCAACGTGCCGCCGAGTGTCTCCACCTGGTGAATCTCAAGCCCGATACCCTCACCGTGATGCCGGCCGACCTGTCGGGCGGGATGCGGAAACGGGTCGGCATTGCCCGCGCGATCGCCGGGAAACCGAAGTACGTTCTGTACGACGAGCCGACTTCCGGGCTGGACCCGGTGAATGCCGACATCATCGATGCTCTGGTGCAGCGGTTGGCGGACGACCTCGGCGTCACCAGCATTACCGTGACGCACGACGTCCGTGGCGCCTTTCGCACCGCCGACCGGATCGCTCTGCTCACCGGCGGAAAGATCGTCGCCATCGGGCCGCCGGAAGAGTTCCGCGAATCGAAGGTGCCGGAAGTACAGGAATTTCTCGAACGCGACTTCGAATCCGCCCCTCTGCCCGGGACGCATGCATGAGTGCACCGTACAAGGAAGCGACCGTCGGTCTCATCGTGGTGCTTGCCGTGGGAATCTTTCTCGCGGGCGCGCTCTGGCTCCGCGGCAAGTCGTGGGGCGGCGCGGACGTCTACGTCGCCTACCACGACGTCGGCACCCTCAAGGACGCCTCGTCGGTGCGCATTTCCGGCGCCCAGGTCGGCCGTGTCGACGGGATCCACTACCTCGCACCCGGCAAGGTCGTTATCGGCATCAAGTTCAGCGGCGACGACAAGGTGCGGGTGACGTCCGACGCCACGGCGTCGATCGAGGCGATCGGCATGCTCGGCGACATGATGGTGGTGTTCGATCCCGGTACGGGGCGTCCGCTGGCGCGCGGCGACACCATCCAGGGTACCATGACCGCCGGCCTTTTCGACAAGGCATCGAAGATGGCCGACGTCGCGATCCAGACCATGGAACGCCTCAACCGCATGCTCGATACCACCGTGATCGTCGACCTGCACCATACGCTTACCTCGGCGCAGCGATTCCTGAACTACGTGTCCGACTCGACACGCGGTCCGATCGCCGAAATCAACCCGACGCTGCGGTCGCTGCAGCGGGCGACCAACCGGCTGGACTCGTCGCTCGCCGGCTTCGACGCGGGCGCCATCCAGGCCCGGCTCGACACCACCATGCACGCCGCGAGCGATGCATCGGCGCAGCTTGGTTCCCTCTCCCGGCGGGCCGATTCGCTGATGACCCGGATCCAGGAGGGCCGCGGCAGTGTCGGCAAGCTGATGACCGACACCACACTCTACGTCTCCCTGCGCAGCACGCTGCAGTCGCTGTCCGACCTGATCAACGACATCAAGAAGAATCCGGGCAAGATCGGCGTTACCGTCAGGATTCCCTAGGAGGCGATGATGGGCGACATCGCGGACCACATTCGCGCCATTCTTGTGGCTCTGGGCGAAGACCCCGACCGTCAGGGCCTCAAGCGCACCCCGCTCCGGGTCGAGCAGGCGTACCGCTATCTCACCCAGGGCTATCAGCAACGCGTCGAGGATATCGTCGGGCACGCCATTTTCCGCGAGGCGCATCACAACATGGTGCTGGTGCGCGACATCGAATTCTATTCGCTGTGCGAGCACCACATGCTGCCGTTCTTCGGCAAGGCGCACATTGCGTACATCCCGGACGGCCGGATCATCGGCCTTTCCAAGATGGCGCGCATCGTGGACCTCTTCGCCCGCCGCCTGCAGGTCCAGGAACGGATGACCGAACAGATCGTCGACGCACTGGAATCGCAACTCGAGCCGATCGGGGTCGGCGTGGTGCTCGACGCCGAACACCTGTGCATGATGATGCGCGGCGTCATGAAGCAGGGATCCACCACGATCACGTCGGCGATGCGGGGCTCCTTCCTCGCCGATCAACGCACCCGCGAGGAGTTCCTTCGGCTGGTGCACGGCCGCCGGTGATGCAGGCCACCATGCTCGGTACCAGCGCCGCGGTGCCGACGGTCGATCGCAACGTTGCGGCGCTGATGCTGCAGCGCGAAGGCGAGCTGATGCTCCTCGATTGTGGCGAAGGCACTCAGCGCCAGCTGATGCGCTATGCCGCCGGCTTCGCGATCAACGAAATTTTCGTTACTCACTTTCACGCCGATCACATCCTTGGCATTCCGGGGCTGCTGCGCACCATGGGGCTGCAGGGCCGCACCGCGCCGCTTACTCTGTACGGCCCGCGGGGTGCCGCCCGCCAGTTCGGGTCCCTCGTTACGCTGGGGCTCGAGCGCAGCAAGTTCCCGGTCGAAATCATCGAACTCAAGCCGGGCGCCGTGATCGCCCGGGCGGAGTACGACATCGTCACCGCGGAAGCGCGTCACAAGGGCGACTGCCTCGCCTATGCGCTGGTCGAGCACCTGCGCCTTGGCCGCTTCGATCCGGAGCGCGCCCGATTGCTCGGTATTCCCGAAGGGCCGCTCTGGGGTCGGATCCATCGCGGCGAGCCGGTCACCCTCGCCGACGGACGGGTGGTCGCTCCATCGGAGCTGGTCGGCCAGCCGCGTGTCGGACGCCGGGCCGTGTACACCGGCGATACCGCACCGTGCCAGCCGGTCGCTGAACTCGCCCGCGACGCCGACCTGCTGATTCACGAGGCGACGTTCGGCGAAGACGAGCGCGAACGGGCCCGCGAAACCGGCCATTCCACGGCCCGCGACGCCGCAACACTCGCTCGCGAGGCCGGAGTGCGGCGCCTGGTCCTCACGCACATTTCGGCACGATACACCCGCGAAGCCCCCGAGTTGCTCGCCGAGGCACGCGAAGTATTCCCGGCGACCGAGGTCGGCAGGGATGGCATGGTCATCGACGTCCCCTTTCGCGAGTGACGCGTTTCCCTTGTTCCCGACCCGCCAGTGTCCTAGTTTTTCCGGCCTCGCGGGGCTGTAGCTCAGTTGGGAGAGCGCTGCAATCGCACTGCAGAGGTCAGGGGTTCGATTCCCCTCAGCTCCACTGCCCGCACCGGGTCGCCGGTACGGGCATCGTTTTTGCCACTCACGGGTGCGGGGAGGCTCCAACCCCCGGCGCTCGCCGTCCTTCCGCGAGGCGATTTCACAATCGTCTTCGGAGGGGCGCGCGGGCGCCAATAC
>JBOHRZ010000065.1:0-10836 GCA_050732975.1 Gemmatimonadales bacterium | reverse complement strand
CGACGATGCCATCCTCGAAGCCGATCGCCGGCCGCATCACCTTGAGCGCGACGGTTCGCGCCTCGCCAACGTCCCTGGCCCGGAAGACGACTCCCATTGCACCCCGCCCTATCGGGCAGTCGAGCTGATATCGGCCGGCGACCGCCTGCTGAAGGCGCGCCATGAGGTCGTCGGTGCCGTCGTTGGCGGACTCCGGGTGGGACGATGGGTCAGACATGGGTTCGGGAGGTATGTTCAAAAGATACGGCCAAGGCCGGCAGTGCGCCGAAGGGCGCGGGAGAAGGAATGGACGCCGACGAAGTCACGGTTCTCTACCAGACCTATGCACCCGAACTGCGGGACACGTTCCGACGACGTTTTCCATGGTCCGAAGACATCGTCGACGACGCCGTGCAGCACGCCTTCCTGCAGTTACATACCGCAACCACCCGACCCCACGAGCCGCGGGCGTGGCTTCGGACCGTGACGCACCACTACATCCTCGACCGGCTGCGAGCCGAGGGCAAGCTGGTCCGCGACGAGACCGCCCTCGACGACGTGGCGGCGCGGGAGGATCCGTCCACCGCGACCGAAGCCTCGATCTCGACGACGCTGGTACAGCGGGCGCTCGGGATGTTGACGACCCGTGCCCAGCGCCTGCTGCGCGGCAAATACCTTCAAGCCAAGAGCTATCGAACCCTGGCCCGCGAAGAAGGCGTCGCGACGAGCGGCATGGGGCGGATCCTCGATCGAGCGCGGCAGCGTCTCCGCCGAACCATCGACGACATCCGCCACCGACGATGATCGACCGCGCCGGCCCCGGGCTCCGGGCTATTTTGTTGCATGTCCTCGATCTACCTCGACCACGCCGCCACGACCCCCGTCCGCCCCGAGATCCTCGAGGCGATGATGCCGTTCTTCAATGCGAGCTGGGGGAACCCGTCCTCCGCCCACGGCTTCGGCCGCGCGGCAAGGGCCGGTGTCGAGCAGGCGAAGCGGGAAGTCGCCGAAGCCCTCGGCGTCGAGCCGAACCAGGTGATCTTCACCTCGGGCGGCACCGAAGCCGACAATCTCGCCATCATCGGCACGGCACTCGCCGCGCGGGCCCATGGCAAAGCGATGCGGGCGGTGACTACCGCGATAGAGCACAAGGCGGTGCTCGCCGCGTGTCACGCCGTCGTCGAGCTCGGCGGCGAGGAGACGATTCTCGGCGTCGACCGTAACGGCGTGGTGCGAATGGACGAGCTCGACGCGGCGCTCGCCCGCGGTCCGTCGATCGTGTCGGTGATGTGGGTCAATAACGAAGTCGGCACGGTCCAGCCGATCGTCGAGATCGCCAGCCGATGTCGGGAGGCTGGAGTGCCGTTCCACAGCGACGCGGTGCAGGCGTTCGGCAAGATTCCGATCGACATCACGGCGAGCGGCTGCACGCTGGTCACCATCAGCGGCCACAAGCTCAACGCGCCCAAGGGAATCGGCGCGCTGATCGTGCGCGACCGCAGGATCATCGAGTCGATCATCCACGGTGGCGGCCAGCAATATGGCATCCGGCCAGGGACCGAAAACGTCGCCGGCGCGGTGGCGTTGGGCCGCGCCGCATTGCTTGCGCGCAAGGAGTTGGAGCGCAACACTGCGCACGAGCGCGCCCTGCGCGATCGGCTGGAGCAGCGGCTCGCAGCGGCGATCCCGGATATCGTGGTCAATGCCTCGGGCGCCGAGCGGGCGCCGCACGTGCTCAACGTGGCGATTCCGGGCGCCGAGTCCGAGGCGCTGATCATGCATCTCGATATCGCCGGCGTGGCGTGTTCCGGCGGGTCAGCATGCTCCACCGGGTCGATCGAGCCATCACACGTGCTCATGGCGATGGGCGTCGAGCCGTCGCTTGCCGCGGGCGCGATCCGCTTCTCCCTCGGCCACGAGACGACGGAGGCCGAGATTGACGAGGTCGCGGCACTCTTGCCCGGCATTGTAAGCCGGGTGCGCCAGCTTCATGCGAGTCTCGGGCGTGGGTAAGAAGGCACGCGTCCTGGCAGCGATGAGCGGCGGCGTCGATTCGTCGCTCGCCGCGGCGCTGTTGGTCGAGCAGGGCTACGACGTGATCGGCGCCACGATGAAGCTCTTCTGCTACGGCGACGACGTTCCCGACCGTCCCTGCTGCTCGCTCGATTCGATCGCCGATGCGCGCGCGGTCGCCCACCGGCTCGGCATCCCGCACTATGTCGTCAATCTCGAGGACCGCTTTTCGACGAACGTGATAGAGAACTTCGTCGACGAGTACTCGCGCGGCCGGACACCGATCCCCTGCGTTCGCTGCAACTCGTTCACCAAGTTCCGCGACCTGCTGGCGCACGCCGATGCACTGGACTGCGACTACATCGCCACCGGACACTATGCCAATGCGCGTGTTGGACGGTTGTATCGCGGCAGCGACCGCGGCAAGGATCAGAGCTACTTCCTCTGGGGGATCGATCGCGCGGTGGTCGAGCGGATGCTCACGCCGGTCGGTGAGCTGAGCAAGAATGAGACGCGGGCCCGCGCCAGGACGCTGGAGCTCGTAACGGCCGACAAGCCCGAGAGCGTCGAGATCTGCTTCGTGCCCGACGACGACTATGTCGGCGTCCTGGAGCAGCGTCTGCCGGCAGACGCCCCTGCCCTCTCACCCGGCGCGTTCGTGACGACGCGCGGAGAGATTGTCGGCGAGCATGATGGCTTTGCGCGCTATACTGTCGGTCAGCGAAAGGGATTGCCGGGCGGCCGGTCGCGGCCGCTGTATGTCCTTGGCATCCGCCCCGCGACGCGTGAAGTGGTGGTCGGCGAGTCGGACGAACTCGATGGGCGTTCGGTCACGCTGGAGGAGTGCAACTGGCTGGATGCTCCGCCGGTTGCGGGGACGCGGTGCCAGGTTCAATTGCGGTATCGCGCCAAGGCTGTGTCGGCGATGGTGCGGTCGAACGGCGGAATCCGGATCGCGCTCGACCTGGAAGCGCCGGTGCGGGCCATCGCTCCCGGACAGTCGGGCGTGATCTACACATTCGACGAACAGATGGTCGGAGGGGGAATAATTCAATGAGACCGGCTCATTGGCTCCCGGTCACCTGGAGCGTGACGAAGTGCGCCCCCTCCACGCACCGATCGGCTCCGGTGAGGTTGTTGGACGTGGCGCCAAGAGTCCAGGTCACGGCTGCACTCGCCGCCGGGGCCCACCCGTCCTGGAAGCCGGGCAGGCCGGAAAACGCCGGCATCGCCATCAGCGGCGCGGGAGGATAACCGGTCGCCGAAATGCTGACGGAATGCGCGGAGAGCCCGTCGGCGTATGAGAACGTCCCCATGCTTTTGTAGGCAACCGGGAACGGAAGCACATCGGTGGCCTGGAGGCGCTTGTAGCCTCCGCCGAGAATCGTGATCGTCGGCGCTGGAAGCGGAGCGGGCACCGTGACGACGTGGTCGACCAACGTGTGGAAGAAGTCCTGCACCAGCACGGTGGTGTCTCCGGTCGTCACGCCGATTGACAGCGCGTGCATGTCGCCCTGCAGTTGGCTCGCGCCCGGCACGCCGTACACCGGAATTGTTGCCGGAGGATTCAGGATCGAGTACAGCGCGCCAGCCGAGGCACAATTGGAGAGATAATACGACATGGTGGCGCTGATCACACCGCCTCCAGCGCCGGTGACCGTGATGGTGGCTTGCGACGGGGTCACTGATTCGCCGCCGCCGAAATCGAGAACGGGGATCACACCGCCATCGACGATCGGCAGCCCACGCCGGATGATCATCCGGTCGCTGCTCGACGGCGGCCCGCCGGCCGCGGTGCGGTAGGCCATCAGGTCCGCAGTGCCATCGGCGAGCCCGGCGAGGGCATAGCTCGCCGTCGGAAACGTCGAAACGGCAATCGCGTTGTCGAGAGACACGGTCGCCTGCTGCCCCGCCACCATGCCGGCAAGCGTGCCCGACATCGACTTCGTGCCTGCCGGGGTACATGCCGCCACAGCAACCGGGAACCCCACGCCTGGTGGAGTGAGGTAGGCCACGTCGATCTGCGTGCCGCCTCCCGGCGACTGGACGACCCAGGCATAGCCGCCGGTCGGCTGCAGGACGGCGAACTGGTATAGGTGGCCGGCGGCGGGAATGACGGTCCAGGCACTGCCGTTCTGGTATGCGAACCAGATCGGTTGCAGCGCCGTTGTGCACGCCGTAAAGTCGACCGCCACGTTCGGAACGTCACCACCCGCCGGAGTCACATTGACGGTGAGCGGCGTGGTCTGATCGGACGCGAACCCGGTTGCCGATGCGTGTATCGTGACCATCTGCATGCCGAGCGGCTGGGTCTGCGGGGCAATCAATGTGATCGTCGACGTCCCGCCGGAAATCGTGTCCGGACTGATCGTGCCGGCGAATACGCCGGCGCCGCCGCTGACCGTCAGATTGACGGCACCGGTGAAGCCACCACCTCGGAACACGACCACCGTGGCCGTGTTGCTTCCTCCCTGCGCGATGTCGACCGCGGCCGGGTCCACACTGATTGTATAGGTCGGTGTCGCGGGGACGGTCAGGGTGAATGCCGCAGTCGCGGTCGTGACGCCTTGACCCGATGCGCGCACCGTCAGGGTGTACGCTCCAGGTGTGACGCTTCCCGCAACGAAGATCGTGACCCCGAAGGTCGAAATCGAGTCGCTCGTGACGAGATATGCTACGCTGTCGGTCACGCCGGCCGGCAGACCAGAGACCGTGATCGAGACGGCGCCGGTGAAGCCGCCGGATCGCGTGGCGCTCCCGGTGATCACCACCGTTCCGCCCTGCGCTGCCTGCGCCAACGACGAGTCCAGCATGATGTCGATCGCGTCGCTTGTCGCCGCAGGGGTGCTGGCGGAACTGCACGAGACGGCGAGGAGACCCGCGCCAAGAGCCGCACATCGCGAAGCATACCGGCGGAACACTGCGAGATCGCAACGGGCCAGGACACGGACTGCCATCGGAAGCTCCTGTAGCGGGGGAGGATCCCGGAGAGCCACGAGTCGCGGCACCCCGCATCCGGATGACGTGGAGTGGGCAGGACTTGGACAACGGGTGGCTGGCGAGGAGTGATTCTAATGCGCGCCCGGCGCGGGCCCCTGCACCACCTGTACCAGGTGCTGCGGATTGATGTACTTGCGGAACGCGGCCTGGATCTCCTGCGCGGTCATGGTCAGGTAATGCCGCGCCGCCACCATCGGCTGATCCAGCGGCTCGCCATTGTAACTCCAGTTGAGCAGCGAGCCGGCGATGCCGTTGACGCTGCCGACGCTGACGGGAATCTACCGGATCTCGTATTGCCGGGCATTGGTCAGCTCGGTCGCCGTGACCAGTGAGTCCTGCATGACGGCGAGATTGTGGTCGATCAATCCGTCGACCGGCGCGACCTTGTCGGAATCGCTGCCGTACTCCACGATGAACAGCGCCCGCGATCGGGAGAATTGCAGGAATGAAGACGCGCCGTACGCGTAGCCATGCCGCACCCGCACATCGACCATCAGACGCGACGCGAATCCGTTGCCGCCCAGCACATCGTTGCCGAGCTGCAGAGCATACCGGTCCGGGCTGAACAGGTTGAGCGGCAACGCCTGCCCCATCAGGACTTCGTCCTGCGAAGCGAATGCGTTCGGCACCACCGTGTAGCGGGCGGGATTGGGCGGTAGCGGACCGGGGATCACGTCCGGCTTCGGGCCGGTGGCCTTCCAGCCGCCGAAGTACTTCTCCACCGTGGCCCTGGCCGCGGCGGGCGTCACGTCACCGACGATCACGATCGTTGTCAGGTCGGGTCGGTAGGTGCGCTCATGATAGGACCGGGCATTCTCGAGCGTGAGCGAGTCGACCGTGGCCGGCGTGGCCTGCCGCAGCGCCGGATCGCCCGGCGGGTACAGACCTTCGTAGAGGGTGTGGACCATCTTGTACTGCGGCGACTGCAATTGCCCGGCGAGCGAACGGGCCAGCGACTGCTGCTGCACCGTGAACGCCGTGCCAGGGAGCGCGGGATGCAGCTCGTTGTCGGCGAGCAACTGCATACCGCGGTCGAAGTAGCGACTGAGCACGGAGAGCCTGAAGTCGGCGCCTCCGCTTTCGTTAGCGGCAATCGCGTCGAGCTCCTTGTGGAATGCGTCGCGATCGAGCGACGTGCTGCCGTAGTCGAACAACGAGCCGAGCAGTTCGCCCACGCCGTCCTGCCCGGGCGGTTCCTCCATGTGATCGTTGTGATCGACATGGCCCACCACGGTCACCGTCCTGCTGATCGCCTCCGGTTGCACGACAAGCGTGAGTCCGTTGGCGAGCTTCATCTCGACCGGCGCGAGCGTCCAGTGCGGCATCTCCAGGCTGGTCAGCGGCGCCGACGCCCAATCGGGCAGCGGCACGTCGAGCTTGTCGTTGCCCGCGAACGACTCGGTGCCGCCGAAGCCGGCGCTGTTGGGCGGCCGGGCGCCGGTCTCGCTCGGCGTGAGAATCACGGTGATCCGGCCGGATGGCCGGAGATACTCGCGTGCCAGCCGGTTCACATCGGCCACGGTCACTGCCTGCATCCGCCGGTCGGCCTCTGCCGGCGACTCGAGCCCTTGCCAGGCCAGTGCGTCGGACCAGGTGGCCGCGAGTCCCACCGCGCTGTTCTTGCGGAATTCCGCCTGCGCCAGCTCGGAGCGCCGGGCCGCATCGACCAGCTCGGCCGACACGCCATCGCGGAGCACC
The DNA here is from genome assembly GCA_050732975.1 of Gemmatimonadales bacterium. GTDB lineage: Bacteria > Gemmatimonadota > Gemmatimonadetes > Gemmatimonadales > GWC2-71-9 > Palsa-1233. The sequence goes on along the minus strand of JBOHRZ010000065.1, from coordinate 4,146 downwards.
CCGGCAATCACGCTGTCGAGATCCCTTCCGGCCTCATCGCCATTGGCGCCCTTTGGAAATCCGACGCCGATCTGACCGATGCCGCCGTGACTGAAGCCCTGGATATACGCATAGGCCGAAAGCACCTTGCCCTGCACCTGCAACGCCGAGAGCGAACTACGGGCGTTGTTGATCGCGTCCATCAGGACCTGCGCCGCGGCATAATCGGTCGATTGCTCGCCGGGCATCCGGAACAGGAATTCCACCGAACCGGTGCCCGCGGGCGTCGAACTCCGGATCGTGTCGGCACGAACCGGCCGGAGAGAGACCGGCGCCAGCGCCGGTGTGGTGTGGCGAGGAATTGAATCGAACAGTTGGCGCACCTGGCCCAGCGTCGCTCGCGGATTGACGTCACCGGCAATCACGAAGATCGCGTTGTTCGGCTGGTACCAGTCGTCGTAGAAGCGTTGCAGCGTCGCCGAGGTGGTGCTGTCGAACGACGGCCGGGTACCGAGCGGATCGTATTCGTATCCGGTGCCGGCATAGAGATCGGCCTCGGCCTTCTCGAACGCCAGAAAATCGGGATCGGAAATGTCGCGGGAGACTTCCTGCTCGATGGCGCCTTTCTCGAGGTCCCAGTCCTTGTCGGTGAGCGTGGCGCCGCGCATCCGGGCCGCCTCGATGTGCAGCAGGATCCCGAGATAGGCGGCCGGCGCCACGAAGTAGAACTGGGTGGCGTCGTTGGTGGTGAACGCGTTGTTCTCGGCGCCCATCTTGCCGGTCATCTCGTTGAGCTGGGCTCCGGTGAGTCCCCTGCTGTCGCGGAACATCATGTGTTCCAGAGCGTGGGCGGTGCCGGGAAAGCCGGCGGGCGTCTGGTAACCGCCGGCGAGATAGGTGACTTCTGTCGTCACCATCGGCGCGAGGGTGTCGCGGATGATTACCACGCGAAGCCCATTGGCCAGTGTGTCGCGCACGAGGGAATCGGCGGCGACGGCCAGGCGAGCGCTCGCGGGCGCAACGACGTGGGCCGCCGGGCCCGACGCACCGAGACAGACGCACAGGCCGAACGCGACGGACTTCAATTGAGCGGGACGCATGGCTGCTCCTGGTTGACCGGATCGATGGACCTTCCGGTTTTAGTCGAGCGGCGGGCTGAAATCAAGGCGGGCATCCTGGTGATGGCACCCGCATCCTCGCCTGGAGGCCCCTGCGCCACACAATTGTGGACTCGATGGCATTTTCGTGGCCGCCCGCACCGTCGCCCGGTGTACTGACGCCGGGTACCGGTGGTACCGTGATTGCATTCCGTCACTCCGATGGTTGTATCTTTCAACTGAAGCTCCAGGCGAGCCGTCCGGAAGCCATCATGGCCCTGACATCGTGCAGCGGGCGCCAGCATCGCATGGCAGCGACTGAATCACCGTGCGCGCCGACAATACGAGCCGTACATCGACGCCACGAGCCCATGCTGTCCACCCGCGCTGTCGTGAAGTGGTCAGCGGTTCTGCCAATCGTTCTCACATCGACGCCGCGTGGCATTGGCGCCCAGACGATCGATCTGCCACGGCAGGCGATCAGCATTGGCATCGGCCTGGCCACGGGGACAGAGCTGTGGTCGGTCTCGCAGCAGCCGATACGATCAACGTTCGAACCGGATGCCGACATGTTCGGCATCACGCGCCGGCTGCACGGCGGCATCGAGATTACGGGAAGCTGGGTGCGCTACCTCGGAGATCACCTCGGCGTCTTCGCCGCAGTCGATGTCACGGCCTTCAGGCTCCAAACCGGGTGTGAGCTGTTGCACGATGACGGCGATGCTGTTCTCGCGGCCGCATGCCGGAATCTCTCGACATCTCGCTCATCTGCTGCGACGACCGCGCTAACGGGCGGCGCCGTCGCGCGGATGGCCACGCACAGATCTATCAGTCCGTATGTCAGAGTGGGATTCGGGTTCGCGATGCCGGCTGCCGATCCGATTGAAACGGTCGCCGCGGTCGCGAATCAACAGATTACGATCTATCGATCGCGCGGCGGCGCGAGGCTCCAACCACTTCTCGCCATGGGCCTCGGCGCAACGACCATTTCCAGTTCCGGGATTCAGACGTGGTTCGAGCTACGTGATTCGTGGTGGCCGCAACCGGGGGTAGCTTCGCCGACGCCAGTGCAGGACCTCCAGCCGATCACGAACGTGACATTGCGGAGCGCCCCCGCCGTAATCATCGGGATAAGCCTTGTTCTGAAGGTGCGTCGCGGTCGGCGATACTGACTTCGCGACCGAGGCGAGAGCCCGCTTCGCGGCGCATGGCCGTGTTCGCAGTCCGGGCCCTACCCCTCCATCTTCCCCGCAAACTCCTTCAGCGCCGCCTCCTGCTCCGGCGTCAATTTCTCCGGCAGCTTGACGTTGACCGTGACGATCTGATCCCCCGTCTGGCCGCCCTTCTCCAGCCCCTGTCCCTTGATCTTGAACTTCTTCCCCGGCTGGGTCCCGGGCGGGATCCTGAGCTTGACCTTGGCACCGCGCACCGTACGCACATTGACGCTCGCCCCCATCAACGCCTGCGTCAGGGTCACCGGCACTTCACAGGTGATGTCCAATCCATCGCGCGAGAAGAACCGGTCGGGCTCGACCTGGAAGTTGATCACCACATCGCTCGCCGGCCCGCCCGCTCGCGTGCGCGGCCCCTGCCCCTTGAGCCGCACGCGCGTCCCGCTGTCGGTCGCCGGCGGCACCGTCACCAGGAGCTGCCGCTCCACCCGCTTCTCGCCGCTGCCATTACACATGGTGCAGACCTTCGACGGCACCTTGCCGCGGCCGCGGCACATCGGGCACGGCCGGTTGACGGCAAAGCCGCCCTGTCCGAACGAAATCGTCCCGCTGCCGTGACACTCCGGGCAGGTGTCGAGCTTCGCCCCCGGCTCAGCACCATTGCCGCCACAGCGGGGACAGACGTCGTTCATCGCCAGCGTGATCGGGATCTTGCCGCCGTTGGCCGCGGTCCGGAACGGGACGGTCACCGTGACCTCGACCGGCTCGGCGTGCTGCGGACCTCCGCCTCCACCTCCGCCGGCATCCGCACGCCGGCCGCGGCCGAAGATCGACGAGAAGATGTCGCCCAACCCGAACGATCCGAACTCTCCGAAATCGAGCTCCGTTTCCGGCTGCTGCGTGTGCGGGCCGCCACCACCTCGAGCGCCACCGGGGGCCCGGCCGTATCCGCCGAACGCACCCAGCCTCCGCATCTGGTCGTACTTGGCCTTCTTCTCCGGATCGCTCAGCACGCTGTGCGCTTCGGAAATGGACTTGAATCGCTCCGCCGCCTGCGGATTGTTGGGGTTGGCGTCGGGGTGATACTGCTTGGCGAGCTTGCGGTAGGCCTTCTTGATCTCCGGCGCGGTTGCGGATTCCGGCACGCCGAGTACCTGATAGAAATCCTGGTTCGCCACTCAGGCGGCCCCGTGCGATGAATAGACCTGCACGCGCGCCGGACGGATCACCGTTCCCTTGAATTTGTATCCCGGCTGGAACGTCGCCTTGACGGTGTGATCCTGTTCGGGCGTCTCCGGCATCGCGACAGCCACTGCTTCGTGCTCATTGGGGTCGAACGGTGCACCGACCGGATCGAGCCGCTCCAGACCGGCCGACTCCAGTTCTTTGCCGATCTTTCGCTGCAAAAGGTCGAACGCGCCGCGAAACGTGTCGTAGGTCGTCGCCGCCGGATCGCTCGACGCCAGCCGGTCGATGTCGCCCAGCACGTCGAGCAGTCGCTCGGCCAGCGCCATGGCACCGCGGTCGAACGCCTCGGTCTTCTCCCTGATGGTCCGCTTGCGGTAGTTGTCGTACTCCGCCGCCAAACGCAGCAGCCGCTCCTCGGCCTGAGCGACCTGCTGCGTCGCCTCGACCCGGATCGCACTTTCGGCCTGGTCGAGTTCGTCGGCGACCGGCCGGGGGTCGGCTGGCAACGGGGGGTCCTGCTCCGGCGCTCCGGCATCCGGATTGGAGGCCGTTGCCGCGGTGTCGTCTATGGGGATCTTCCTGGCCATCTCGTTGCTGCTCCCGGTCATGGAGAGTGAAAGGAATGCAACCCATGGGCCGGAAAGCAATGCCGAAAAGGCAGGAGAGAAGGAGAGAAAGAGAAAAAGAGGGAAAAAGGGCTGGGAGAGCCG
>JBOHRZ010000064.1:0-10879 GCA_050732975.1 Gemmatimonadales bacterium | reverse complement strand
CGATCCCACCACGCCGTCGACCGACCACGCTCGCGAACGGATTCCGATCCTGGCGACCGGTCCTTCGGTGCGCCCGGTCACCGTCGGTGAGCGTGCGACGTTCGCCGATGTGGGTCAGACCATCGCCGAATTTTTCGGCGCGCCCGCGCTGGCAGCCGGGCAGTCGTTCCTGAGCGAACTCTGGTTGACATGACGCCGCTCCGCACCGCCGCACTGGCGGCCCGGGAGCACGCCTACGCGCCCTATTCGGGATTTCGCGTCGGCGCCGCCGTGCTCGCCGACGACGGTACGATCTATTCCGGATGCAACGTCGAAAACGCGTCGTACGGGATGACCATCTGCGCCGAACGGAATGCCATGGCGGCGGCGGTCAACGCGGGACGGCGCCGGTTCCGCGAACTGGTGCTGGTGAGCGACGCGCCGACGCCGATTTCGCCGTGCGGCGCGTGCCGGCAGGTGTTATCCGAACTGGCGCCGGAACTGGTGATCGAGAGCGTGGCGGGCGATGCCGCGGCGCGCTGGACCGTCGCCGAACTGCTTCCGGCGGGCTTCAGCCGTCATGACCTGCCATGAGGCGCACTGCGATCCTGATCGCCGCCGTCGCGTGTGCGGGCGCCGCGTGCACCGAGCATCTCACCACGCCCGGCGACTGTCCCGCCTTTTGTCCGGGCGGCCAGGCGATCTTTCGCGACACGGTGCTCAGCCCGATGCTCAACGGCGACACGAGCTTCACGGGATATGTCGAGGCCAGCAACCTGATCTCGGTGCTGGCATCGAGCGGCGGGAATTACGGACAGAATCGCGCGGTGATCCATTTCTCGCCGGTCGGCGATTCGATCCTGATCGCCGATACCAACCGCGCCTACACCCTCGATTCGATGGCGCTGCAGCTCAGCATCCAGGCGCGCGACACCACGGTCGGCAATTTTGTGATCGAGATCTACCGCCTGCCGCGGACCATCGATTCCACGGCGGGGTTCGACGCGATCGACGCGCTGATGACGCCCGCCAACCTGCTGGCCGAAGTACCCGATCCGACGGGGTTCACCGGGACGTTTCACGTGACATTCGGCGGCGACTCGCTGGCCCGCCTGGCCTTCGCGCCGGCCGACAGCGGGATCCTGGAAATCGGGCTGCGCGTCCGCGCCGATGGGCCGACCGCGGCGCGCATCGGGACACCGGCGTCGGGCAGCCTCGCACCCGTCCTGTACAGCTACGTCACGGCACTGGGCGTACCCGATTCACTGAAGACGTCGTCAAAAACCACGATCTCCGACCTCTATTTTACCGTGGCGCCGCCCGAGAGCTCGCCGCCACCGTCACTGCTTGCGGTGGGCGGCATTCCAGTGTCGCGCAGCTTCATCCGTTTCGCGCTGCCGGAATACCTTCGCGATTCGGCGACCATCATCCGGGCCACGCTGCAGTTGCACGGTGATCAGCCGATGATCGGGATCCCGGCAGACACGGCCCAACTCGTTGCGAATACCCTGCTGGCCGACTTCGGAGCAAAGTCGCCGGTGATCGCGGGGCTGGGTACGACCGCGGTGCTGTTGCCGGGCACGCAGGATGTTTCGCTGGATGTCGCGTCGCTGGTGCAGGCCTGGCAGGGCGCGACGCCGACGCCCTCGATCATCCGGTTGTCGCTGGCGCAGGAGGGGGGGACGTTCCTCTTCCCGCTGTTCGCGTCGACGCGCTCGCCTACCGGTGCGCCGACATTGCGCATCACCTACCGGCCACCCTTCGGGTTCGAGGGGTACTGAGATGCGCCCCGATCGTGCCGGCTTGCTGCTGTTGACGCTGCTCAGCGCCGTGTCCGGGGCGGGCGCCCAGGCTTCGCAGTTCAACGTCCGGGGACTGGGCCTCCCGGGCCGCGAAGAATCGGCCCGCACGCTCTCGCTGGGCGGTGCCATCGGCCTCTTCGACGGTGAGTCGTCGCGCAATCCCGCGGCGCTCGCCACACTCACGAATGCTACGGCGCTGTTCACGTCGACGGGCGACTGGCGCAGCACCACCAATCCATCGGGCACCCTCTCGGGCCGCGACACGCGGTTCCCGCAGGTGCTCATCGGCGGCCCGATTCCGCATCACCCGTTCGCGATCGCGGCCAGCTACTCGCTCTACAGCGATCGCGACTTCACAGTAGTAAGCAATACCACAGCTGCACCACGGGGGATCGACGTGCCCGTGCACGACACGCTCTCCTCGCGTGGCGGCATCGATGACCTGCGCTTCGGGGCGTCGTGGGCGGCCAGCACCCGATTGGCGGTCGGGGCGGCGATTCATCTCTACAGCGGGTCCAACCGGCTGGCGTCGCGGCGGTACTGGGAGGACACCAGTTATCTCGCTCCGCAGGAGACCGCCGAGCTGTCCTATGCGGCCACCGGCGTGTCGCTGGGCTTCGTGTGGCAGCCGTTGCCGCTGGTGCAGGTGGCCGGAACGTGGCAGCACGCCGGCGCGCTCGGCGTCGAGCGCGACTCGACCGGCAACGGGCAGGTGCTCTTCCCGACCGCCACGATCGGATCGGTGCCGATGCCGACGACCGTCGCCGCGGCACTCCGGCTGGCGCCGTCGCGGCGCCTGGCGATTTCCGCCGCGGTCACCCTCGAGAACTGGTCAGTCGCCGATTCCAGCCTGCGGGCTCAGGGGGCGCCGGGCGCCCGCAACAGCCGCGAGCTCAACGCCGGGCTGGAGTTCTTCCGCGATACCCGGCGGCCCCTCAAGTATCCGATCCGACTGGGCGTCCGGTACTCCACGCTGCCGTTCCTGCTGACCACGCAGCAACCATCGGAATTCGGCATCGCCGTCGGCACCGGGCGGCGCTTCGCCCAGGAGCGCGGCGGCTTCGACATCGCGATCGAGCACGTCTGGCGGTCGGGCGGGGTGGGATACCATGAGTCGGCCACCCTGATCACTGTAGGTATCTCGGTGCGGCCGGTGAGCACCGCCGGGCGATAGCGGAGGGGCTTGACCCGCCGCGCCCACCCGCCGACTATCGAAGCCGATGAAAGCTGTCTACATCGAGACCTACGGCTGCCAGATGAACGTGGCGGACACCGAGCTTATCCTCGGCGTGCTGGCGCGCGAAGGCTACGCCCCCACGCCGTTCCCTGAGCAGTCCGACCTGATGCTCATTAACACCTGCGCCGTCCGCGAGCACGCCGAGCAGCGGGTCATCGGGCGGGTCGGCGAGCTGCAGCGCCACAAGCGGGCCGGCACCCTCCTCGGCGTGGTCGGATGCATGGCGCAGCGGCTCGGGCCGATACTCCTCGAACGCGTTCCCGCGGTGGACGTCGTGGTCGGACCGGATGGCTACCGCAACCTCGGCGAACTGCTGTCCCACGCCGCCGAGGGAGAGCGTCGGGCCGAAGTCGAACAGCGCGGGTGGGAACACTACCAGGACATCCCGCAACTGCGTGATCCGGGACCGACCGCGTTCGTGACGGTGCAGCGCGGCTGTGACTACCGGTGCACCTTCTGCATTGTCCCCACGACGCGGGGACCGGAACGGAGCCGCCAGGCCGCCGACGTTGTCGCGGAGGTGCGCGATGTCGTCGCCGGCGGCGCCAGCGAGGTGACATTGCTCGGGCAGACGGTCAATTCGTATCACGATGGCGACCATGATTTCGCTGGCCTGCTCCGCGCCGTCGGCGCGGTCGACGGCCTGAAGCGACTGCGCTTCACGTCGCCGTATCCCACGGACTTCACCGCGCCGGTGCTCGAGGCGATGGCGACGATACCCGCGGTCTGCGAGCACGTCCATCTCCCGGTACAGAGCGGCTCGAACGCGGTCCTCAGGCGGATGCTGCGGCGATACACGCGGGAACGTTATCTGGAGGTCGCGGCCGAGCTGCGACAGGCGATTCCCTCGATCACCATATCGACTGATATCATCGTCGGGTTTCCAGGCGAGACCGACGCGCAGTTCGGCGAGACACTGTCGCTGGTGGCCGACGCCGCGTTCGACGATGCCTACACCTTCAAGTACTCGGTGCGCGCCGGCACGCCCGCCGAACGACTGCGCGACCGGATTCCCGACGACGTTGCCTCGGCCCGGCTGGCGCAACTGGTCGATACCGTGCGCGCGCAGACGCGGCGGCGCAACGGGGTTCATGTCGGCCGGGTCGTCGAAGTCCTGGTCGAGCGGCCGGCCCGGCGCGGCAACCTGATGCTGGCGCGAACCCGCCAGAATCACATCGTCCTCGTCGATCTGCCGGCCACGGCGATCGGGCAGTACCATCGCGTCCGCCTCACCGGCACCACGGGGTCGACGTTTACCGGCGCGATCGAATCCCTTGCCCTGGCGGTGCTATGATCGTGAGTGTGATGGAACGGCACGTGCGTGAGGCGTACGACCGCCTGAAGGCGTCCGTGGCGGGCTTCGTCGATTCGCCGCCGCACCGCGAAGACGTCATCGTTTATGCCCTCAATCGCCTGCCGCCGCGGTACGTCGTCACCGATGCCGGCAAGGCGGTGACCGAAGTGTCACTGGATTCGGCGCAGGAGCGCGCCGCGATCGACGTCAAGGTCCTCGAGGCGATGCGCCATGTGGCGGAGCGGCCAAGGCGATAGCGCCGGTTGGGGATACGGCCGCGGCGCGCTGCTACTCGCCGCGGGATACGGGGCCGGTCTGCTGACCGGCCTCGCGCGTTTTCCGGATCCGATCGTCGTCACATTGGTCCTGGTGCTGGTGGTGCGCGCGGCGGGCGAACTGGCGTGGCCGGTCGCGGTCGGCATGGCGATCGGGATCCTTGCCGGCACGGCGGCCGTTGGCGCCGCGCGGGCGAGTTGTGCGGCCCGCCTCCACCCGGGGGTAGCGCAATACCGCCTTCATCTCGTCGACCCGGGGAGCGGCACCGGTCGAGTCGTGGTGCTTGGCACCGCCTGCACGGGGACGGTCGTCGTGCGGTGGCCGTCGCACCCGCAGGTCGGCGCCGGGCACGACGTCACGGCGATCGGCGAGTGGAATTCCCGTCCCGGGCCATTCGGCAAGCCCGGCGGTACGCTGAATGTCACCAGGATCGAATCGGTACGCGGCACCCCCGGCGTGCTGGCCCGACTCCGGAACGCCGTCGCCGGCGGATCCGCGGCGTTGTACGGGCCGAGGGCGCCGGTAGTCGACGCTCTGATCGCCGGGTGGCGCGGGCGCCTCGATGCGGCAACCCGATCCGACTTCGCGGCATCGGGGATGACATACCTGCTGGCGATCTCCGGATTCCATGTCGCCTGCCTCGCCGGGTGGTTGATCGTCCTGTTGCGTGCGGTGCGCTTCCGTCGCCACGCCTCCGAATTCATCGCGGCTGGCGCCGCCCTGGGGTACACGGTCTTCCTCGGCGTGCCGGCTCCGGCTCTCCGTGCTACCGCGATGCTGATCCTGCTGGCCTGGTCGCAGTGGCGGCAACGCCGGGTTCGAACCACTGCAATGGTCGCCGCCGCGGCGCTGGTGGTCATGGTCGCCGACCCATGGTCGGTGGCCTCGGCGGGTGCCTGGATGTCGGTCGCCGGGGTGGCAGGAGTCTTCGCCGCGATACGGTGGTCCGACCGCACGTTGAGTCGCGCCTGGCTGGTGCGAAGCATCAGTGCCTCGGTCGGCGCGCTGGTCACGACCGCGCCGATCGCGGCAGCGGTGTTAGGTCGCGTCGCGCCGGTGAGCGTTCCGCTGAGCGTCGTCGCCGGCCCTCTCCTGGGAATGCTGCTGCCCGTGCTGGTGGTCTCGCTCGCGTTGCGGCACGTGATCGCTGCTGCAGCCGCGGCGTTCGCAGCCGCGGGGAACGGACTCATCGCCGTGCTGCAATGGATCGTGCAAGCGGGCGCACACGCCCCGGGAGCGGCAGAGAGCGCCATGGTGAGCCCGGCGGGGGTCGCCATGTGGATCGCTGTCGCGGTCGCGGGGGCGTGGGCGATTTCCGGGCGGGCGACGGCGAAGGAGGCGGTGCGCAGGCTGGCGTGGTCGGGCGCGGCCGTGGTGTGGATCAGCCTGATCCCGCAGACCGGAGGCGTCCGGGCCGGCCAGCACACGCTGACGTTAGTTTTCGTTAACGTCGGCCAGGGCGATGGCGCCTTGATCGAGACGCCCGGCGGACATTGGGTCGAGGTCGATGCCGGCCCGGTTGATAACGGGTACGACGCCGGCCTTCGCGCGATGGTTCCGGAATTGCTCAGGCGGCATGCGGCGCGCATCGATCTCTTCGTGTTGTCCCATGCCCACCGCGATCATGTCGGCGGCGGCGTTGCCGTGATGGATCGGATTCCCGTGGTTCTGGCCGTCGAGCCGGGCGAGTTGTTTTCCGACGCGGCCTACGACTCGTGGCTGGGAGCGCTCGCGGCGCACCACGTTCGATGGCACGCGGCCCTGGCGGGTGCGCACTGGATGATCGACAGCGTGCAGTTCCGGGTGCTCCACCCGCCGACGCCCTGGCCCCGCGAGGGCGAAGACCTCAATGAGGATTCCATCGTGCTCGAAGTGAGCTATGCCGGATTTCGAGCACTGCTGATGGGCGACGCCGGATTCGTCGCCGAATCGGTGCTGGCCGGTACACTCCGTCCGGCAGACGTGCTCAAAGTCGGGCATCACGGGTCGAGCACCGCATCGAGCGATGCCTTCCTCGCGGCGGTGCATCCTCGCGTCGCGGTGGTGAGCGTGGGACGCTATAATCGCTACGGTCATCCGTCACCGGAAACGATGCGCCGTCTTGCGCACGCCGGGGCGATGGTGCTGCGCACCGACCAGCGCGGCACCGTTACGGTGACCACCGATGGCCGGTCATTCACGGTGACGACATCCGACACCACGGCGTCGTTTGGAACCGCGCGGTGAGCGGCGGGCCGTCGAGTACCGATCCGGGCGGCGCGAGCGACAAGCCGTCGCCGCTGGCGCGTCCGGGCGACTGGAAAGGCGATCCGGCGCGCGATCTGGGCGAGCCCGGAGCGTTTCCGTTTACCCGCGGCATCTATCCGGGGATGTACACCCGGCGCGCCTGGACCATGCGACAGTACGCCGGCTTCGGCACAGCGGCCCAGACGAACGCGCGCTTCCGGTCGCTGCTGGCGGCCGGGCAGACGGGACTCTCCACCGCGTTCGATCTCCCCACCCAGATGGGATACGACTCCGACCACCCGATGGCGGCAGGCGAGGTGGGACGGGTCGGCGTCGCGATCGACACGGTGGACGACCTCCGGGAGCTGTTCGCCGACATTCCACTCGAGCGCGTGACCACGTCGATGACGATCAACGCCACGGCGGCGATCCTGCTGGCGATGTATGTCGTGGTTGGCGAAGAGCAGGGAGTCGACCGCTCGCAACTTGGCGGCACGGTACAGAACGACATTCTCAAGGAGTACATCGCCCGCGGCACCTATATCTACCCGGTCGAGCCGTCGCTCTGGCTCATCACCGACATCTTCCGCTTTGTCGCGGCCGAGCGGATGAATTTCAATCCGATCTCGGTGTCGGGATACCACATGCGCGAAGCCGGCGCCACGGCGGCGCAGGAAGTCGGCTTCACCCTGGCGAATGCGTTCGAGTACGTCCGTCGCGGCATCGCGGCGGGCGTCGATCTCGCCGCGTTCGGGCCTCGGATCTCATTCTTTTTCGCGTCGCACAACGACCTGTTCGAGGAGGCCGCGAAGTTCCGCGCCGCACGGCGGCTGTACGCCAGGATGATGCGCGAGCGGTTCGGGGCGGACGACGCGACGGCCCGACTCCGCTTTCACACTCAGACCGGCGGCGTCACCCTGCAGGCGCAGCAGCCGCTGAACAACGTCGTGCGAGTCGCGATCCAGGCTCTGGCGGCGACGCTGGGAGGCACCCAGTCGCTGCACACCAACGCGTACGACGAGGCGCTGGCGCTGCCGAGCGAGGCATCGGCGACGCTGGCGTTGCGGACCCAGCAGATCCTGGCGCACGAGAGCGGCATGACCCGGTGCATCGATCCGCTGGGCGGCAGTTGGTTCGTTGAGGCGCTCACCGACCGGATCGAGGCCGAGGCGAGCGCGCTGATTGATGCGGTCGACGACTACGGCGGCGCTGCGGCCGCTGTCGAACGCGGATACTTCCAGCGGGCGATCGCCGAGAGCGCTTGGGCCCTCCAGCAAGCGCAGGAGTCGGGCGCCCGGATCGTTGTCGGTGTGAATCGGTATACGGACGATGCTCCGCCGCCGGCGATCACCAGCCCCGACTTCCACGGCCTCGAGACCGACCAGGTCGCGCGGGTGCGCCGGGCGCGAGCCTCGCGCGACGCTGCGGAGGTCGACGGGGCGCTACGGGCGGTGGCGGGAGCGGCGCGCGAACAGGCGCCGCTCATGCCGCTGATTGTCGACGCCGTGCGCAGCAGGGCGACCCTCGGTGAGATCAGCGACGCGCTGCGTCAGGTCTGGGGCAGTTACCGCGACACGGCCCTCTGATCGGATGAGCTCGCATCCAAAGGCCGCGGCGACGCTGCATTCCGTTGTGGTCCGGCGGCATGCCCGGGTCGGCATCGTGGGCGACGCGGCCGGCGCGGATGAGGCATGGCTGGTGCTGCACGGTTACGGTATGCTGGCGCGCGGCATCCTGCACTGGTTTCGCGCCGCGGCCCGGCCGGGGCGCATCCTGGTCGCACCGGAGGGGTTGTCGCGCTTCTATGTCGAGATGACGGCGTCGCGCCGGGTCGTCGGGGCTTCGTGGGTGACCCGCGAAGATCTGGCCCGCGAGGTCGACGATCTGGTCGCCTATCTCGATCACGTCGTTCAGGAGTTTGTTCCTGCGGCGTTGCCGCTTGACGTGCATGGCTTCTCGCAGGGCGTCTCCGCCGGCGCGCGTTGGGTGACGCGGAGCGAACGGCGCGTCCGGCGCCTGGTCTGTTGGGCCGGCATCGTGCCGGAGGACGTCCCCGGCCCACGCCTCAGGGAAGCGATCGCGCCGGAGCCGCTGCATCTGGTCGTCGGCGATCGCGACGTGCGGGTGCCGCCGGAGCGCGTTGCCGCCGACGCCGACCGGCTGCGTTCGGCCGGGGTGCCGGTCGAGATGCACCGGTTCGATGGCGGTCACCGGATCGACAACGGCGTATTGGCACGGTGGTCCGGCACGCACCCCGCCGGCTCGGCGTGAACCTGGCCGTTCCGGCCGACTATCTTTTTCTCCGATGCCGACTTACGAATACCGCTGCGAACGCGGCCATACCTTCGATCGCATCCAGAAGATGAGCGACAAGCCGGTCGCCCGTTGCCCGATTTGCGGGGCCAAGGCGACGCGGCTGATATCCGGTGGTGGCGGCGTCATCTTCAAGGGCAGCGGCTTTTATATCACCGACTACGGCAAGGACGGCAAGGGGCCGCGGAAGGAGCCCGACGCTTCCGCGACGGGCTCCAAGTCCGATGCCGCGCCATCCGACGCCGGTGCACCGAAGGCCGACGCCAAGCCCGAACCGAAGAAGCCCAAGCCGGACGCGTCGTGAACGATCGGTTGCGCGCCGAGCTGGCGCGCGTTGCCGAGCTGCTCGGCGGCGGCGTGACCTTCACGCTCGAGCGGCCGCGCGATCCGTCCCATGGTGATCTCGCCACCAACCTGGCGTTGCAGCTCGCCCGCCGCGACCGCACCAATCCGCGCGCGACGGCGGAGCGCGTAGTGGGTCTTCTCGATCTGTCGGCGGGGCTACTCGACGCGGTGGAGATCGCCGGGCCCGGCTTCATCAATTTCCGACTCGCCGCAGATACGGTGGCGGGCGACTTCGCGGCAATCCTCACCGAGGGCGCCGATTACGGCCGCTCGACCGTCGGCACCGGCCGCCGGATCATTGTCGAGTTCGTGTCGGCCACCCCTACCGGGCCGCTGCACGTCGGCCACGGCCGTGGCGCCGCGCTGGGTGATGCGATCGCCTCGTTGTTGGAGTGGACCGGTCACGGCGTCACCCGCGAGTTCTACGTCAACGACGCCGGGGCACAGATTGCCCGGCTCGCCGAATCGGTATGGGCGCGCGTGCAGCAGGCGGCGGGGCGCGAGGCAATGATCCCCGAAGGCGGCTATCACGGCGACTATCTGAAAGAGACGGCACAGGCGCTGCTAGCCGAACGCGGGCCCTCGTTCGCCGACGTGGCGCCCGACGTCGGCATCGCCGCCTGCCGTGCCGCCGTGCTCGGGGCACAGCGCCGCGAACAGGATACCACGCTGGCCGATTTCGGCGTGCACTTTGACGTGATTGCGTCGGAGCAGGCGGTGTACGATCGCGGCGAAGTGGACGACGCGATTCGCCGGTTCGACGACGCGGGCCTGACCTTCAACGACGGTGGCGCGCTCTGGCTCAGGACGTCGACGCTCGGCGACGATCGCGACCGGGTGCTTCGCAAATCCGACGGCACCTATACCTACCTCGCGCCCGACATCGGCTACCACTTCGGCAAGTTTCGCCGGGGCTTCGATCACGCCATCGACGTCTGGGGCGCCGATCACCACGGGTACGTAGCGCGAATGCAGGCTGCGCTGACCGCCCTCGGACTGCCGGCCGGGTGGCTGGACGTGGTTCTCGTGCAGCTGGTGCGCGTGGTGCGCGGCGGCGACGAGGTGAAGATGTCGAAGCGCTCGGGGGAGTTCGTCACGCTCCGCGACCTGTACGAAGAGGTCGGCGTCGATGCCGCCCGATACTGGTTCATGATGCGGCGCGCCGATTCGCACCTCGTCTTCGACATCGAGCTCGCCAAGGCGCGGACCGACGAAAACCCGGTGTTCTACGTGCAGATGGCGCACGCCCGGATGAGCGGCATTCTGCGCAATGCCGGTGCGGCCGCCGAGTCGGCGGCGGGCGGGATCGATCTCGATGTGCTCGCCGAGTCGGACATCGACCTCGTCAAGACCCTGCTGCGCTTTCCGGCGCTGGTCGAGCAAGCGGCGGCCGAGCACGCGCCGCAC
>JBOHRZ010000063.1:0-10919 GCA_050732975.1 Gemmatimonadales bacterium | reverse complement strand
GATCCAATGCCCCAGACCGAATTCAGTGATAGACGATGCCGCGGCTCACGCCCAACTGTCGGGCGATCGCGGCCTTGGAATACCCCAACTCCAGATAATGGCGCAGCAACACGAGGATGTCCTTTCCGTACACTGGCTCCTCCTCAAGTGGAGGAGCCAAAGATCACACGCTGGCGACGGCCGACCGGCCACCGCCACCCGGGGTCCTCGTGTGCAATCTTCCCCGGTGATTCTGTGCAATCTTATTCCGGTGGTGACAGCTTGTTGCGCGTAATTCGGATCCGGCCTGCGTTGGTCCGTGAACGGCCTCGCCCCTCTCACTACGTACCATCCTCGCGCCGAGGCAAAGCACGTTGCGCAAGGCGTCGCGATACCAGTTGCTGTCAATGCCGTGGGGGCGATCGTGGCGGAACTGGTAGACGCAGCAGACTCGCAACCTGCTGGGCTCACGCCCATGGGAGTTCGACTCTCCCCGGTCGCACCCCCGGCATTGCGCGTTGGACGCGCCGAGCGGATATTGTGATTACAGGTTGCGAATCTGCTGCGTGGCTCACCGCCACGCCACGAAGGCCGCGGATCTCCGCGGCCTTCGTGTTTTCCGCCCATGCCGCGGCCGTCCTTCGTGTTCTGCCGGCCGACCGTTGGGCTATCTTCGGTCCTGGTTCCTTCCCTGGCGTCCAGCGAGGCGCGAGTGTCACCGCGACCCGGACCTCCGCCATATGTCCACCCTTCCGCCGGGCATAAGACACATCGTCGTTCTCATGCTCGAGAACCGATCCTTCGACCACCTCCTCGGCAACCTCCCCGGCGTCGATGGGCCCACGAGCCGCTCGAATATCGACCCCAAGGACGGGTCCGTTGTCCCCGTAACCTTCGACGCCGACTACTTCTCTCCGGCCCTTCCCGATCCCAAGGGCACCGGCGAGATGCTCGGCGATCCGCACCACGACGTCATCGCCGTCAACCGCCAGCTCTTCGAGACCGACGCGCCGTCGCCCGGCGCCACCCCCACCTGCGGCGGGTTCATCCTGGCGGGACGGGAATCGGGCGATGCCGACGCCGAACTCATCGCCCGCGAGGTGATGCGCTCGTTCGATGCGCCGGCGAAGCTCGAAACGTTGACGTCGCTGGCCAACGCGTTCGTCGTCTGCGACCGCTGGTTCGCCTCGGTACCGGGCCCGACCTGGCCGAATCGTCTCTTTGCCCACGCCGCCACGTCGTCCGGCCACGTGGACAACAACTTTCGCCCCTACGACATGCCGACCATCTACGACACGCTGGACGAGGTCAAGGTCGATTGGGCGATCTATTACCACGATGTCCCGCAGTCACTCTGCATCCACGAGCTGCTCGATCGCACCGATTCGAGCGGCCGCCAGTGCATGCGGTCGATCGACGACTTCTACCGCGACGCGAAGAAGCACACCGCCCAGGTCCCGACACTGGCGCCCTACACCTTCATCGAACCGGGATACTTCGAACCGCCGCAAACCTGGTATGGTCGTTTACTCGATTTTCTCAAATGGGTGGCGCATAGCTGTGGCGCGCCGGTCAAGCCGTCGAAGGGCCATCCCAACGACATGCACGCCCCACACGATGTCCGCCTGGGCGAGCATCTGGTCGCCGACGTGTATGAGGCATTGCGGAGCAACGATGAGGTCTGGAACCACAGCCTGCTGATCGTCCTGACCGACGAGCACGGCGGACTCTACGACCACGTCGCGCCGGGAGCGGCGGCCAATCCCGATGGAAAGGTCTCAACCTCGCCGCCATTCGGCTTCGATCGACTTGGCCTTCGCGTCCCCGCGATCCTCGTCTCGCCGTTCCTGAAGCCCGACGTCCACGTCGACTCAACGCCGTATGAGCACGCCTCGATCATCGCGACCGTGCAGCAGACCTTCGCGCCTGCTGCGAAGCCCCTCAACGCGAGAGCAGCCGCGGCGGCTCCGCTTCGGGCAGACCTGTTCGCGCCGTCGCCGAGGGCGGGCGACGACAAACGCCTGCCGCGCCCGGCGCCGGTGTTCTGGATCCCGCGGCACGGCGATCCCGAATCACGACCGCTCAACGATCTTCACGAGAGTCTTGTCGATCTCGCGGCGAGCGCTGGCGCCATGCCGCCTGGCGCACCCGCATCTGCGGCACCGGCCGACGAACAGACGCGGCCGAGGAGCGAGGGTGCAGCGCATTCCTGGGTCAGAGCGCGAGTGCGGGCGCGGCTGGGTGGCAAGCGGGCGGGGTGAAGGGGACCTTGCACGTTTGCTGTACGGGTCCGGCGGAGGGTCGTGCGTCCACCGGATCCGCGTGTGCGGGGGAGATCGCGGCGGTACCCGATTCCGGGAGCCCGTGACACATCAGCCACTGCGAGCCGTCTCCAGCTTGTCCCCTGTCCTGAGCGAAGTCGAAGGAATCGCCGTGGCATCCGGATACGGCTCCGGATATAGGTTCTGCTCGTCGCCCTACCTTCGACCGTCCTTGCTGTTGAGCCACCACGTCAAGATCGTTGCGGAGCCGCCACGACTACGAATCCCCGACGACGACACGAGCGTGGTTCCAACACACACTGCCGTCTGTTGATGACGGGGAAGTAACGCCGGTCCGGCCAACGGCGCACATTCTGCGGTAAACAATCTCAATTCTCACAATCGGGAAGGTCCATGCGCCGGATTCTTACCGCCACGGTGGCTGGTCGAATATCCCTGCTCGGAGCTGCTGTTGCGATTCCCTGCGGCCAAGTGGCGGCACAGACAGTGGTCTCGTTCGACGACCTGAGCGCAGAAGCTCCAATGCCAGCGATATATGGGGGCATCTACTGGCTGCCTGGAACAGGCGTTCCCGATCCATATTTCGGTCTCAATTGGTGGTCGTGGAACTCTAGCGGCAATTCAGGATTCCCACCGGAGTCGCCCCCCAATGTCGTCTTCTCTTACTCAGACGCAGCGCCGATGGCCTTCGTCGACGGAGAAGTCTATTTCGTTGGAGCATTCATCTCAGGCACGGGAGGGGGTTTCTGGAACCTCTACCTGGATGGCACCCTGGTCCATACGTCGACGGTCCTCGCACCATCGAATGACTTTGGTCCTGTCTTCCTCCCCTCCGGATGGACTGGTCTCGTCGATCGCGTCGAGTGGGTCGCGCACCCCGGATGGACCACTCTCGATGACGTCACGTACTCGACTGTCCCCGAGCCTGCCACCATGACGCTGATCGCTATCGGCGCGGCCGGCCTCGCGGCCACACATCGCCGGCGCAAACAGGCATGAATGCGGTTGGTCACATCCTCAACGAGGTATTTATGCGCCGATTGTTCTCCGTGATCGCAGGAGTGGGGCTGCTGATTCTCGCGTCGCGGCCCGCGACCGCCCAAACCAACATCCTCTACTCTGCGCAGTTCGGCCCGACCACGACCGTGGACTTCCTGCCATTCGATGTCCTCTTCCCCGGCACATTCGATATGGAGACTTCGGGCTTGAACAACATCGATCCCTTCATCCGCCTATACACCGGCTGGGCAACCGACGGTTCGGCGTTGGGAACGCTCCTCGCCTTCGACGATGATGGTGCCCCTGCGCAGGCGGGATGGAATCTTTGCACCGGGGCCGCGGGTACGTGCGACTCGTACATCTCCTCTCCCTTGGGGGCAGGGGTTTATACGCTTGCCCTTTCGACCTTTGATTTTTCGGATACGCAAGCGCGGGCGGGCGTAAAGCTGCCATTCGCCGACCCCAACTCGTATGGCTTACCTTACTGCAATGTGCAGGGCGACTGGTCGACGTGTAGCTATAATGTGTCTATCACCTCTCTGGACGGCGTCGCTGTCGTTACCCCTGAGCCCGCTACGATAACGCTGCTCGGCCTGGGCCTAGGCGGGCTCGCGGTGACCGGGCGTCGACGCAAGAAGCGAAGTGCCGAATAGGCTCAGTCTGGTCGCAACGATGGTCTCGGGAATTGGCCCGTTATTGCAGGTGAGGCACCCGCCCGGCGCGCACCGAATCCGGCGCGGGTTCGTCCCAATCCACCCCGCCCCTTACTCCTGTCCAGATCGTCAGCGGTCCGACCAGCATCCTCGTCCGAACGCTCTCGCCCTTGAGCACGATCGAGTACGATAGATCGGTCCGGAACCGCGGCGTCGACCGCTCGATCACCTGTCCGTTGATCGCCAGCCCGCAGGTGCCGTCGGGGAAAAGCTGTAGTCGGACCCGAAATGGCTTACCCGACGCAAGAACGGCCGGCACGCTCGCGTCCCCGCTCGAAAGCCGAATGGAATGGACATATGCCCATCCCTCGTCCGACGGGTTCTGCATGGCGCACGCTCCGATTCCGCCCGGTCCGCCTGGTGTCAAGCTGTCGACTCTCATGAAAGACATCCCGATACGCTGCCACTTCGACCGCGTCACCGGTGATTCGATCACCGCTTCGATGCCCAATCCGTCTTTCGCCGCAAACCGTTTGCGTGAGACGACGCCATTGTCGTAGGTGCCGTTGCCGTTCGGCGTGAATGCACGGCCCAGGGCCGTGTCCTGAACTGCCGCCGGCAAGGGCGCGGTTCCGAAGATCGTCCATCGCCCCGGCCATGTCGTGTCCCACTTCTCATCATGGATCGCAACGGGGGCATGGACGCCCACCGCAATGCGGATCGAGTCGGATCGCCAACCTCCGGCTGATGCCGTCATCCAAGTCGAGCCCGGCGAGCGCGGGTTCACGTACCCGGCGCTGTCCACCGAAGCGACCGATGTGTCGGAGCTGCGCCAGCTCAGCACGTCTTCCGGTATCGTCAGTGCGGCGCCATCCGATCCTGACCCAATCACTCGAAGGCGGTACCTGGCGCCAATCGTGATCGGGCCGCTCGGAGCGACGATCCGAATGTTGCGAAGCCAGGGGCGCGGGGACGCCGCGTACCAGAAGAGTTGAGCGCTCTTCGACGGCCCGCCGACATTGCGCCGATTTCCCGCATCTCGAATCGGAAAGACGGCGATGGGAGGATCACCCATGCGCTCGCTTGCGTTGCCGCAAATGCACGCGACCCACCGCCCGTCCGGCGAGAGCGATGCATCGCCGACTCGTCCCGTCGCCAGAACATCAGATCTGCCGTCGATGAGATTGACGGAAGCCAGTTGGCCCGCGTCGCCGGCGCCTAACGTCACAGCGAGCGTTCGGGAGTCGAGCCAGCCGAGGACATGCTCGACATTGGTCGCGAACGTCCGACACCGTTCCCGGAGACCGTCAGGCGTAATCCAGCAGACCTCGGTGGGCGCCAGCACGGAGGGCGTTCGAAGGAAGGCAATCCGTGTCCCGTCCGGCGACCACCGCGGCAATTCGTCCGAGGCTGACCCGGACGTCAAGCGGCGCACCTGCCGGGTCCGCATGTCGATGATGCCGAGATTGAACGTGGCATCGTCGGGAGGGGACCAGCGTGTGGACTGGAATACAACCGCTCGGCCATCGGGAGCCCAACTGGGCGCTACATCGTCACCGTGCGCCGGAGCGATCGGGCGCTCCACTCCCGCGGAGTCGACCAGCATCAGTTCGGTCGGGCCGAGTTGGCCGGTGTCAGGGCGCGCAATCAGCCATTGGGAGCCATCGGGTGACCGAACGGGTCGTCCATAAAGATTCTCCCGGCCCGGATACCACATGTTCCCCTTACGCCGGGAAACTGTTGGAAGCTCCGCGCGGCTGCGCTCCCAGCCATCGATGCGAAGCGGAACTGCGATCTGGGTCACGGTAGAGTCGGTCTG
Source organism: Gemmatimonadales bacterium (assembly GCA_050732975.1). GTDB lineage: Bacteria > Gemmatimonadota > Gemmatimonadetes > Gemmatimonadales > GWC2-71-9 > Palsa-1233. The sequence continues at coordinate 5,187 of JBOHRZ010000063.1, read as the reverse complement.
CGCGAACACACCCAGGACGGCATCCGGCGCGTCGGAAGGGCGCTTGGACATCACCAGGACCATGGCCAGGCCAGCGACCGCCGTAGCGGCGACTCCCCAAGCGGGTTGAAACGTGCGCGGCCGGTGGCGAAGTCTGGATGGAATCGACGAGACGGTCTCTTCGACGAAACCGGCGTCCGCTATTGGGCCGAGCAGGTCGCGCACGATCGCGGCGCCACTGCGGTGGTCGCCGCCGGCTCGCCGATTCCGAATCCAGGTGGCGCATGCTTCAGTGACAGCGAGTTCGTCTCCGCCGTCGATCAGGTGCCGCAGCGCTTCGACAAGGGTCCGCTGGCTGGTCGAATGCGACAGCAACAACACACCGACCGCACGCTCAGCTTGACGGCGTGCATCATCGGTCGCGCTATCGATTGCCGTCTGCGCGATGGCATCGTGCGCGACCACCCAACCACCGCTTCGCGCCGACAGCATGCCGTGGCGTTCCAGCTCGCTCAACACCGCACTCGGCGAATCGATGCCGAGCGCTGCGGCTGTTCCTTCATCGAGCGGCTGTTCGATCACCGCGGCAAGCAGCAGCGCGTGGCGCTGCGGTGCGGACAGCGAAGCGATGCGGTCCGCGAGCATTCCGCCGGGGCGCAGCGACGCCAGGAAATCCGGCAGGCTCGCAAAGTCCCAGCTCGTGTCGTGCAGGCCGAGCGTTCCGCGATCGAGACCCAGGCGCAGGGCCTCGAGAACAAATAGCGGGACACCGTCGGTTGCGGACCGTAGCGCGCGCGAGAGCGCCGCCACCGATTGACCGTCACTCGCCTCGCCCAGCGAGGTTACCAATGCGGCGATCTCATCGGCGGTCAACGGTGTGAGCACGATCTCTTCAGACGCGCCAGCTATCACAGGGGATCCGGGGCGGGAGGCAGTCACCAGAAGGAGCGGCCGATCCTTGATCGGGTCCACTACGTCCGCGATCGCATCACGCGACTCGGCGTCCCACCAGTGAATGTCGTCGAGCACCAGGCAGAGCGGGCCGGCATCCGTCACGGCCATGAGGAGGTCGTGCACCGCGCTCACGCGCGATCGGCGGCGCTCGACGGGGTCGGTGAGTTCGTACGGCGCAGCATTGGGGAACCGGCTGGCCACCGTGGGTTCGAGGTCGACCAGAATTCGAGCGCACGGTTCGGCGACACCCGACGCGTCGGACAATTCCGCGAGCGCCGAAACGACCTTCGCCAGCATGGCGTTCGGCAGCGTGCGTTGCCGAGGCGTGGCGCGGACGGCGATGATCCGCGCGCGCTCGCCGCGCAAGCGGATAGTGAAATCCTCCAGCAGTCGTGTCTTGCCCAGTCCTGCACGCCCGCTCACATGGATCTGGGTCATCCGCCGTGACACCGCCCGCCGCCATCCGTCATGCAACCGGCCGAACTCGGCTTGTCGACCGACCAGATCGGCGACGAGTGTCGGCTCCGGTTCGGGCCCCGGCGCGGTCAGCGGGCGAGTCACCGCGTTGATCAGTTGGTGGGTCTGCGGCTTGAGCTGGCGGTTCTCCTCGCCGAAGCGACGCTGCAGCTCCGCTACGCTGGCAGCGAGGTGCACCCGGCTGCCGGCCGCCGCCTCGGCTTCGATGCGTAGGCGCCAGGCGCCCTCGTCGAGGCCGTCGAATTCGAGAAGCCGAGCGGCGAGGCCCTGGGCGCACCCGGCGTCGCCGGCACGCAGTCTGGCGCGAGCGAGCGTGTCAGCGGCGGCGGCGAACAGATCGTGAAGGTGCTGGCGCTCCTGATCGGCCCAGTGTTCGAAGTCGGCGCTACCGGCGGAGAAGAACCCCGGCGCGAACGGCCCCGTGTAACGATTGACGGCAGTCTGAAGGTCGCCTGCATCAATCGCGGCGACGAACGCGTCGCGGTCGATAGCCAGGTCGGTGCCGATTATGACCTCGTCGCCGCCTGGCGACGACACCAGTCGTTCTCCCACGACTTCCCGCAGCTTGTGCAGTGCCTGGCGCAGGGCGTTGCGGCCTTTGGCCTCAGGCGAATCGCCCCAGAAGAGGTCGAGCAGGCGTTGGCGGGTGGCGCGGCGTCCCGGGGAGCACGTGATGTAGGTGAGGAGGGCGAGGAGCTTGCCGGATTCAGGCGACACGACGTCGTGGCCACCCGCGTCGAGGAGAGCGAGGCGGCCGAGGGTAACGAGGCGCGGTGTGCCGGACGGTTGGGGCACGAGGCTCGGGGGTGGAGGCGCGTCGTGAAGCTGGATCGGGTGTTCCGATATAGTGCGGCGGAATTGCCGGGTTGGCAAGGCGGGGGCGTTAGGGGGGCGTTAAGGAACCTCTGCACAAGCTGACGAATTAAGCTACGTTCCCGGGATCCCGAGCGCGGAGCGGTTCGATGGGCCAGCAGCACACCTTCGCCGGCGTTGCCTACAGCAGCAAGAAGAAGCGGACCAAGCGCGAGCGATTCCTTGCCGAGATGGACGCGGTGATCCCCTGGACTGACCTGCTGGCTTTGGTCGCGCCGCACTATCCCAAGGCGGGGCGCGGGCGGCAGCCGCTGCCGATGGAAGTGCTGCTGCGGGTGTACTTCCTGCAGCAGTGGTTCAATCTGTCCGATCCGCTGGCGGAAGAGATGTTGTACGACAGCGAGTCGATGCGGCGCTTCGCGCACGTGGAGTTGGGCGACGACACCGTGCCGGACGAATCCACCATCCTGCGCTTCCGCCACCTGCTGGAACGCCACCATCTCACCGAGCAGATGTTCGCCGCCGTCAAGGAGCATCTGGCGGCCCGACGGCTGCTGCTGAGCGCCGGGACGATCGTCGACGCGACCATCATCAACGCACCGGGCTCGACCAAGAACGCCACGCACACCCGGGACCCCGAGATGCGGCAGACGAAGAAGGGGAACCAGTGGTACTTCGGGATGAAGATCCACGTGGGCACCGATCGGCGCGGCATTGTGCACAGCGTGACGACGACCGATGCGGCCGTGGCGGACGTGACGCAGTTCTACGACCTGGTGCATGGCGCGGAAACGGCGGTGTATGGGGACAAGGCGTATGACGCCGGCTATCTGCGGACCGACTGTGAGGCGCAGGGCGTGAGATTCCGCGTCACCCGCAAGGGGCCACGCACCCCGCACCGCAACGCCATCAATCGGTCCCGATCCCGGATTCGTGCGCACGTCGAGCATCCATTACTCGTGATCAAGCGATTGTGGGGCTTCACGAAGGTGCGATACCGAGGACTCCGCAAGAATACCGTGCGCGCCTTCGCGATGCTGATGCTGTCGAACCTGTACTTGCTGCGCCGACGACTGGCCGCGGCGTGAGCATCCGGCGAAACGGGAGCGCGCCAAGCGCACGAGAAGCCGAGCAGCGCCGGAAAAGAATACGACTCCGTACCTCAAACGGCGCGACTATGCCTCACGCACCCCGCGATCGCCCATCAGGTGGCGAGCATGCGTGCTGTGCAGAGCTTCCTTAAGTGGGCGAATTCAGCATCCCGGCGGACCCATGAATCGCCCTTCGTGGCCCGACCATCCGGTGATTCGCGCAGTTGCCAGATCGTGAACTAACGGTCCAATAACGGCCATGAGGGACTATTGCTAGCGCCCCCTGAGGCCGGCATCGCGTCGATCTCGGCCGTTCTGCCAGCACTTTGGCCGTTCCTGGGGCCAGACGTGGCAGCGAAGGGTCGCCAACCTCGACAACCGACACGGCGTGACATCCAGCGGCACGAGCGGATCTTCCGAATCGACGAGTGCCCAGCCGGCCGCACGCCTACGGCTGGCGCATCTCGTCCAATCCGTCCTCGAGGGTCGCTACCGGATCGAACGTGAACTCGGATACGGCGGTATGGCCGTCGTCTATCTGGCGCACAACCTCGAAATGAATCGCCAGGTCGCCATCAAAGTTCTCCGTCCCGACAAAGGGTTCGAGGACGGCGTCGTCGACCGGTTCCGTACCGAGGCATTGGCAATTGCACAGCTCCGCCATCCCCACATCATCGGCATTCATTCCAAGGGTGAAGACGCCGACATCCTCTGGTTCGAGATGGACTTTGTCGAAGGCGGTGCGCTCGACTCTCTCCTGAGCAGCGGGCCGCTGCCGCCCGAGCGTGTGGCGCGGTTCCTCGCCCAGGCGGCTGACGCCCTCGCCTATGCTCATCATCAAGGTGTTGTTCATCGCGACATCAAGCCATCTAATCTTCTGGTCACAGGTACCAGTGAACATCTTGTCGTCACGGACTTCGGCATTGCGAAGATTCTGGGAAAGAGTTCGCTGACAGAGACGGGTGTGACGGTCGGGACGATGGCGTACATGAGCCCCGAGCAGCTCGCCGCGGACAAGGAAGTTGACGGCGCGGCCGACCAGTACTCCCTCGGCGTGGTCGCCTTCCAGGCACTCACGGGAGCACTGCCGCGCCAGGGCAATTCGCCCAGTCAATTTCTGGCTGCTCAGGTGCAGAAGCCGCTCCAGGCAGTCGCCGAACTCTGCCCCGCATGTCCGCCGGATCTGGGGCGCCTGATCGAGCGAATGCTTGCCTATGCTCCCGAGGATCGTTGGCCGGACCTCTCTGTGGTTCGCCAGGCCGCCGAGGAGATCGCCCTTACGAATGCCGCACCATCGCTCGATGGTCTGCCGCGCCACGCCCGACGATTGGGCTTTGCTGCTCGGGCGCGGAGGCGGCGACGCCTGGTGACGGCCCTGGTGATCATCTGTGTCGCTGGTGGAGGATGGATAGTGTGGGCCAGGGCGGCACGCCCGTCTCCGCCGCCACTCGATGTGGCGGGTGTCACTCGACAGGGACCGTTGACGGCGGATAGCCGCGCGGTGGTCCCGCGACCGCCGCCCCCCGCGACCACGACCGATCAGGGCAGGAACGACACCGTCGCGCGCAAGGCGCCTGCCGGGTCCTCGGCACCGCTGAAGCCGTCACCGCCGCGGATTTCGGTGCACCACGCGGAGACGGCGGCGGCGCCGGTCGATTCTCAGCACCCGGTAGTCACACTACCACCGCCCCGCACGGATACACAGCCGGTGGCCCCGACGACTGGCGTGCTGTCGATCACGTCGAAGTTGCCGGGCACGTTCGTCTATATCAATCGCGATCCGACGGTTCACATCGTCCCGATCGATCAATTTGTCGATATCAAGGTTCCGGCGGGGACCGTTCATATCAGAGTCACAAGCAATCAGCAGGGA
>JBOHRZ010000062.1:0-11024 GCA_050732975.1 Gemmatimonadales bacterium | reverse complement strand
TGCAGAAACGTCGCGACGAGGAACGCGGACGTGATGCCGATGGGCACGTTGATGAAGAAGCACCAGTTCCAGTTGTAGCGGTCGGTGATGATGCCGCCGAGTGTGGGGCCGAGTGTCGGTGCGACGATGATGCCGAGGATGAAGATGGCCTGCACCATCCCCTGTTCCTCGCGGGGAAAGATCTGGCGGATGGTGGCCTGCGCGGTGGAGAGCAGCGCCGCGCCGCCGGCGCCCTGCACCAGCCGCCAGATCACGATCTCGGTGAGACTGTGCGACGTGCCGCACATGAACGACGCGCCGATGAAAATCAGGATCGACCCGGTGAGATACCGCTGCCGCCCGAAGACGCTGGTGAAGAACGCCGTCATCGGAAGCACGACCACGTTGGCAAGGATGTACGACGTCGCCACCCAGGCGATCTCTTCGCGAGTGGCGCCGAGATTGCCGGCCATGTCGGGCAGCGCCACGTTGATGATCGTGGTGTCGAGCACTTCCATGATCGCGGCGGTGATCAGCCCGATCAGGATCAGCCAGCGGGTACGGCCGATCCCCTCGCCTTCGTCGCCGTCGGCCGCCACGGGCGGTGCCGTCTCGTTCACTGGTGGTGCGGTCATGCGCGGTAAGCTACAAGGAGAGCAGGAGAGAAAGAGGGAAGGAGAGAAAGAGGGCGCTTGTTGTCATCGTGAGCGAAGCGCTCGCGAAGCGGGCGCGGAGTCGAACAGCCTGCCCTGAGCTTGTCGAACGGACCGGCTTCTTGACCGGCAACAGCAGGTCCTTCGACTGCGCAGCCGCAACGCGGCTGCTCCGCTCAGGATGACGCGCGCCGCACCCTCCTTCCCGCACCCTCTCCTTCTCTCCTGTTACTTGCCGAGAAGTTTGGTCAGGTCGGCCACCGCCACGCGCCGGACGGCTCGCGAGCGGAGGAAGTAGACCGTCTTCCCGTCGGGGCTCATGACCGCGCCGCTTTCGTCTTCCGGCGTGTTGGTCAACCGCCTGGTGGTGCCGTCGGCACGGTTGAGCAGGCCGATGTCGTGCGTGGCGCCGTTCGGCAGGGCGTACAGGATCGTGGTGCCGTCGTCGGAGAGGGATTGGAACAGCTGGCCGGCCGAGAGCAGTTCACGTCCGGCGCCAGCGCCCGACGGATTGGCCGGCACCAGACGAAAGCCGAATTGCCCACCCGGACGGATCTCGGCGATGATCAACGAATCACCCCTCGGCAGAATATCCACCGGGAACGTGTTGCCGAGCTTCCACACGGTCGTCAGCTTGCCGGCCGGCCCGACGCGTATCGTCGAGAACTGGCCGTCCGACCCGATGACGTTGGTGAAGAGCGCCGCGAGGCCACGCCGTGTCACCGGCAGGCCGACGCTGCCCTCGGTTGTCACCCGGATCGGCGTGCCGCCGGCAGCTGGCACCTGCCAGATGTCGTCAAGCCGGGCGTCGTGATCAGACTGGAAGTAGATCGCAGACCCGTCGGCGTTCCATGCCGGCGAAAACTCGTCCCCAGGCCAGTTGTCGAGCTGGATCAGCTTTCCGTCCGCCACGTTGGCCACCCAGACGTCGCGGGTACCACCGCGATCGGAAATGAACGCCAATCGAGTCCCGTCCGGTGACCAGGTGACGGTCGAATCCGCCCCGCCGGAAACCAGCGTGCGCAGCGTACCGCCGGTCGCCGGCGTGATCGCGATGTCTTCGATGCCACCGCCGTGATCGATCTGGAAAGCGATCTGGGTGCCGTCGGGCGACAGGATCGGCTTCCCGGCCCTGACCGAATCCGGCGTCAGCCGCTGTTCCGATCCATCGCCGACCGACATCCGCCAGATGCCGCTGTTGCCCTGGCCGGTGAGATACGCGAACTGGAGCGTTCCCCTGCGCCACGCACCCGGCTGCTCGGGCATGGCGTCGTTGGTGATGCGGAACGCCGGGCCTCCGGTGTCGGCAACCACCCAGAGATCAGTCTGCTTGCCACGATCAGAGAGGAATGCGATCCATTTTCCGTCCGGCGACCAGACCGGCCAGGTATCGTTGCGCACGTCGCGGGTGATCTGGCGCGGGAGTCCGCTGTCGGCCGCCACCACCCAGATATCCGACGTCCCCGTCCGGTTGGACTGGTAGGCGATGGTCCGGCTATCCGGGGACCATGGCCCCTCCTCGATGTTGCCAAAGCCCTCGAAACCGTCATGGGTCAGTTGGCGTTGATGTCCGCCGTCGCTGTCCGCCACCCATATGGTACTGAGCCCCTTGTCGAAAGCCGAGTAGGCGATGCGTGCTCCATCGGGAGACCGGAAGCCGATATACGCACCCGCCAGCCCCGGGATGAGCGGCCGCAACCCGCCCGCGGTCGCCGATGTGACGAACCCATGGATGGAACCGCCAGACGTGGCGATGAGGTCGAGACTGTCGCCGCGGGGATGCCAGCTCGCCGGTACGTACAGTCCGGGGGGCAACGACAAACGACGGGCGCCGCTGCCATCTGGTGCCATCACCATGATGGCCGACACGCCGCTGCCGCTGTCGGCGGTCGGAACCGCGATCTCCTTCCCATCCGGCGACCAGATCGGGACGACTCCACCGAGGACGGTGACCGGCGGCAACGCGGTGACAGACTTGAAGCCGGTATCGGCCATGAACAGCTGTCGCGCGGCCCCGATCGACTGCCACCAGTAGAGGTGGGACCAATCCGGCGAGAATTGCGCGTCCTGCAGGTTCGCCGTGTCGGGAGAGAACATCGTGACCGGCGGCAGCGCCTCATTCGTTCCGCCGGGGGACTTGCCGCCGCATCCGGCAGCGGCGATGACGGCCAACGCTGGGATCATCCACTTCACGGTGTCACTCCTGGTTTCCTTGTTCCGGTCAGTACACTGTCGATGCCGTGCTGGATCAACCCCACCACACTGTCCTGCGCCGCCAGCACGTTGGTCACGTTCACGTTGTAGGTATTGGCCCAGAGGCTCCGGGTGGTGACCGGATCGGTGGCCTGCACGTTGATCCGCATCACGTCACCGGCACGGAAGACCGTTGCTTCGACCAGCGCGTCGAGCTTGAGCTCGCTGGCCACTTCGCGGTCGGTCTTGGGCGTCCCCTTGTAGCGCATCATCTGCGATCGCGACGCCACGCCGACGATGCCGAGCCGGGCCAGCGAGTTGGTGAGGGCATCCTGCATCGCGGTCACGAAGACCGAATCCTTCCCCGAGATGTCTTCGATCGGCATGACGCCGATCCGCTGAATTCCAGCGGCTGCCTTGCCGTGCAGCGCGAACCATCCCGCCGCCGCGGTCAGCACGACCACGACACCGGCGATTCCCATCATCGGCATCCGGCGCCTCATCGACTTCCCTGGGCCGATCCCCTGCACCGGCCGCGTGTGCGTCGGTGTCATCCCGCCGCTCGGCGTCGCGGCAATGAGATCGAGCTGCGCCAGCAGTTCGTCGGCACTCTGCCAACGGTCAGCCGGATTCTTGGCGAGACACTTCATGATCACCGCGGCGAGCGGTTCGGGAATCGCCGGACGCAGATCGCGGATCGGCTTCGGCTCCTCCATCACGTGCGCAGCGAGAATCCCCTGCGCGGTCTCGGACGTAAACGGCGTCCGCCCAGTGAGCATTTCATACGCCAGGATGCCGAGGGCGTAGATGTCGGCGCGCTGGTCGATCTCGCCCTGCCCCATCGCCTGTTCGGGCGCCATGTAATGCGGCGTCCCGACCGCCATGCCGACGGTGGTCATGCTGTCGCGTCCGGCGGCGGTGACTGCCTTGGCCACGCCGAAATCGGTGACCACCGCATGGCGTCCCGAGAGCAGCACATTCCCCGGCTTGATGTCGCGATGGACCACGCCGCGCGCGTGCGAATACGCCAGCGCGTCGGCGACTTCCTTGAGGATCCGCACCGCGTCGGCGATGGGGAGCTGATGCTCCCGGGAGAGCCGGTCGCGGAGCGATTCGCCCTCGACGAACGGCATTACATAGTAGAGGAAGCCCTTGACCTCGCCCGAGTCATACAGCGACAGGATATGGGGGTGATTGAACTGCGCGACGAACCGGATCTCGCGCGGGAAGCGCTCCGAACCGAGGGCAGCGGCCAGTTCGGGCCGGAGGACCTTGAGGGCGACCTTGCGGTCGTGCTTGAGATCATGGGCCAGAAAGACCGTGGCCATGCCGCCGGCGCCGACTTCGCGCTCGATGGTGTAGTGGCCGGTCAGCGCCTCGGCGAGGTGGTTCTGATAATCGGTCAGGACCAAATAGTAGCGCCGGGCGGCGATTGGCGCAGGAAAGCCGAGAGAAGAGAGACGAGAGAGGAGAGAGGAGGCGGTCTCCGCGGGGGAGCGGGGAGAGCGGGGAGAGCGGGGAGAGCGGGCCAAAGCTACCGTGTCATCCCGAGCGGAGCGAGGGATCTCGAACGCCGCCGTGCCGGACGCTCCGGCTCGTCCGCCCTTGAGATCCCTCAGTCGCTACGCTCCTTCGGGATGACAGCCGCGCCGCACCCCCTTCTCACTTCTCACTTCTCACTTCTCACTTCTCTCCTTCAGTCTACTACCGCGGCACCACCGGCAACGTCACATGCGTCGGATGCGCGGCGTCGTGATAGAGATGCTGGTGCGCCACGACAAACGTCGAATCCTTCTCGTTGTTCCCGCCGGTATTCAGGTTCCGATCGTACTTCGGGAACAGCGCCGAGGAAATGGTGACCCGCAGCTGGTGGCCGGGCGTGAAGACCTTCGACGTGAACCAGAGATCGAGGTCGTACTTCTCGATCTTCCCAGGCACCAGCGGCACCTCCTTGTCCATCCCCTGCCGGAATCGCGCTCGCGCGAACCCGTCCTGCACCCGTTCGGCGTGGCCGTCGGGGAAGACATCGAGCAGCATCACGCCCCAGTCGGTGTCTTTCGCGTCGCTTGAGGCATACACCGTCGCCGACATCTCGCCGGTGACTTCGATCGGCTTGGTCAATGGCGCCGACGTGAAGACCAGCTCGTCCTGCCGACTGGCGTTGAGCGCGGTGTAATCCTCGTTGAGCGACTCCTCGAGTTCGCGGGAGTCGATCAGGAACGGCGTGGGATCCCCGGGATCATAGGTATAGGTGTCGAAGGCGGCGCCCTTGGGCGGAACGCTGTCGAGAACGCCGTCGCCGTTGCTGGTCCGGGCATGCCCGCCGGACGAGACATACCAGTTGGTGGCGCGGGCGCGCTTGAGTGGCCACTCGTTCTCCTGACGCCAGGTGTTGTCGCCCTGCACGAAGATGTCGACCGGCGGCAGGCGATCGACGCCGTTGTCCTTGCCAAGCAGGTAATGATCGAACCAGCGGATCTGCAGATCGTGATACTGGTAGCGCGCGTCGGGGCCGAAGTCGCCGGCGACGTAATCGACACCTTTGTGCGCCTGCGGGCCCATCACCAGGTGCCAGGCGGGATGGTTCTTCACCTTGAGCAGCGCGTCGGTGTAGTCGAGCGGGCCGCGCGAATCGTCATGCCACCCGGCCATCGACAGCGCCGGCGCCCTGACCTTGTCGATGTAGGTGGTGGCCGCGTGCGCGCGCCAGTATGCGTCGAGGGTCGGATGCGCGATCCAGCGATCCCAGAGCGGCACATCACCGCAGCCGAGCCGTTGCGGCAGCGTCGACAGCGGCAGGTGAGTGATCGCCTCGCCGATATCGAGTTCGGCGGTGTTGGCGGCCATGTTCCGGCCGCGCATCAGGCAGGCCCAGTCGACGTTGATCGGTCCGAACGCCATCGCCGCGTACGGGACGATGCGCCATGGATCGCTGGTCGCGGCCGATGGCGCGATGGCGGCGAGGTGGGGCGGCGCACTCACCGCCGCGTACCATACCAACCTCCCTTCGTCGGAGTGGCCGATGAGGCCGACCTTGCCGTTGCTCCCCGGGAGCTTCGCGGCCCACTCGACCGCATCATAGCCGTCCCGCATGTCGGTGCTGTAGTCGCCGAAGTCGGCGACATCCCCGCTGGACCGCCCGCGGCCCCGCACCAGTTGCCCTACATATATGTATCCGCGCGACGCCCACCAGCGTCCGGCGGCGGCGTTGGCGGCGCGATACGGCGAACGCTGCATGACGACGCCGAACGGCCCCGGTCCGACCGGATGCGCGATCCAGGTTTCCAGATGCGCCCCGTCACGCGTCGGCATCAGCACCAGGGTATCGATGGTGACCGCGTACTGTGAATCTGACGCGGGCATCTTCCACACCTGGTAATCGTGCTCGACCACGCCCGGCGTGGCTCGGCGAACCAGCCGGTAGCGGCGATCCTGCACCCGGCCGTTGTTGTACTGCACGCCGACCAGCGTGTCGCCGTGCCATGCCGCGCGCATGTTCACCCTGTCGTTCTGGGTCAGCACCACCGAGTCGCCGTTGAACGCGACCTGGGTGACGGTGAGCATCGGTTGGCCAGTGCGCCGGAGCATCCAGCCGACATTCCCCGAATCAGTGCCGGCGAAATGGGCGAATCCCATCCGGCGCCATCCTTCGAAGCCGAAATGCGGCGTCGCGCTCAAGGCGATGTAGACATCCCACTCGCCGGCGAGGTTTCCCGCACGCGGTGGCTGGGGAACCGGCGCCGCGGCGCTCGCCGTGAGGCCCGCGACCACCACCGCGATTGTCGCGATCATCCGCCGCCCGATCACCATCCGCGAAACACGATTCGACACGTCATGCCCCCGCGCTGCAAGTTGCGATCGCCAGCCCCACACCCTTCACCCCTCACCAGCGCCCAGCGCCCAGCGCCCAGCGCCCAGCGACAAGCGACCAGCGGACACTCACTTCTCACTTCTCCCTTCTCACTTCTCACTTCTCCCCTTTCCCGATTTCCATCTCGCCGAGAACACTCCACAGCCGCGCCCACGCCTCGAGGCCCTCGTGCAGCCGGTGTACCCGGAAGAACTCGTTGGGTGCGTGAAAGTCCTCGTCGGCAGTCGAAAACGAAAAGTAGACTGTGTCGAGCCCCATCAGTCGCTGGAAGATCTCCGCCACCGGCACCGTGCCGCCCATCCGAACGACGAGCGGGTCGACGCCATAGACCCGGCGGAGTGCCGCGCCGGCCGCCTTGAGCGCAAAGTGATCGGGAGCAATATGCGCCGCGGGTGTACCGTGCGCGCGTGGTGTGATCGACAGACGGGTTCCCGCCGGAACATGGGCTTCGAGATGACGGCTCACCAGTGCGACGATTTCGTCGGGGCGCTGATCCGGCACCAGGCGACAGGTGATCTTGGCGTGCGCTTCACCGGGAATCACGGTCTTCTGTCCGGGACCCTGATAGCCGCCCCACATGCCGTTGATCTCGAGGGTAGGACGCGTCCAGTTCCGCTCCAGCGTGGTGTACCCCGGTTCGCCGACCGCGGCGGGCGCATCGATCCGAGCGAGCCAGGCCTGCTCGTCGAACGGCAACCTGGCGATCGCGGCACGCTCGGCGGCGTCCAGTTCGCGGACCCGATCGTAGAAGCCTTCGACGGCAACGCGCCCGTCGGGGTGATGCAGCGAGGCGATGAGCGCCGCCATGCCATGGAGCGGATTCGCCACGCTGCCGCCGTAGCGCCCGGAATGGAGATCCCTGGCCGCACCGGTGAGCGTCAGTTCCAGTCCGACCAGCCCGCGATTCGACACCGTGAGCGACGGCTCGTCGATGCGCCACATCGCGCCATCGGCCGAGAGCACCACGTCGGCGGCGAGCAGGTCGCGATGCGCTGCGACGAACGCTTCGAGATTCGGCGAACCGATCTCCTCTTCGCCTTCGATCAGGAACTTGACGTTGATCGGCAGCGCCGATCCGCTCGCAAAGAACGCCTCGGCGACCTTGATCGGGATCAGCATCGGTCCCTTGTCGTCGGAGACACCGCGAGCATACAGCCGCCCGTCGCGCACCGTCGGCTCGAACGGCGGCGTATCCCATTTGTCGAGCGGATCAGGCGGCTGCACGTCGTAGTGCCCGTAGACCAGGGCGGTGAGCTTGCCAGGCGCGCCGAGCCATTCGGCGAAGACAACGGGATTTCCGCGCTCGGTGAAGGTTTGAACTGAGAGCCCGGAGCCCTGGGCCCTGGGCCCTGGGCGCTGGGCCCGTAGCTGCGTGGCGACAAACTCGGCGGCGCGAATCACGTCGGCGTGGTGCGCCGGATCGGTGCTGACACTAGGGATCGACGCGAACTCGACCAGCTCGGCGAGGATCGCCTCGTGCCGGTCCTTGAGGAGCGCCAGCGTCTGCTCGAGTGGTGTCACGTCTCGCCGCATCACTTCCCGCCGTCGATGGAGAGCACCTGGCCGGTGATCCAGCCGGAGTATTCCGACGCGAAGAAGAGCACGCCCCACGCGATGTCGTCTGGCGAGCCGAGCCGCTTGAGGGCGATCCGGTCGATCAGTTCCTGCTGGCCCTCCGGACCGTACGATTCCCACTGCAGCTCGGTGGTGGGATTGGAGCGCACGAATCCCGGGGCGATGTTGTTGACCGTGATCCCCCACGGCCCCAGTTCGTGGGCGAGTTGCCGCGTGAGCCCGATCTGCGCCGCCTTGGCCGACGCATACGACTGGATCCCGGTGAGGCTGATGCCGAGTCCGGCGCCGCTGGAGATGTTGATGATGCGACCGGAGCGGGCACGCTTCATTCCGGGTGCCACCGCCTGGGCGCAGTAGAAGGCGCCCGAGACATTGACGTCGAAGATCGCCTGCCATTCTTCGGGCTCGATCTCCTCGATCGGGCGGCCGACCTGGCCCAGGACGCCGCCGGCGTTGTTGACGAGAATGCCGATCTGTCCGGTCGCCTGTGCAGCGTCGGCGACGAAGAGGCTCACGGCATCGCGATCGGTCACGTCGACGGCACCCGTCTCGCAGCGGCCGCCGGCGGCATGGCACAGGCGCCGGGTTTCGTGGAGTTCGGTTTCGATCACGTCGCAGGCCCACACCGCGGCGCCGCGTTCGGCGAAGGCGACCGCGATCGCGCGTCCGAATCCATGCGCCGCACCGGTGACGATCGCGGTCTTGCCGCTGAAGTCGAGGTTCATGCCACGCTCCCGGCGAGCATGTCAAGATCCTCGACTCCCATCGCCCGCTCGCCCCGCTCGATCTCGTGAATCATGCGCACCAGACGCGCGGTGAGCGGCGTCGGCACGCCGGCCTCGGCGCCAAGTGTCGCGACGATGCCAAGCTGCGCGTCGACCTCGGTCGGGCGCTTGCGGACGGCGAGGTCGCGCCAGATGCCGGTGTGAGTCTTGGCCGACTTGCGGTTGTGCGCCACCAGTGCGTCGAGCGACTGCGCTGCGGCGCCGGGGGCGGCTGTCGGCAGATACGCCGTTGGGTCGAAGCCATCGAATGATTCCGGCGTCACACCGCGCGCCGCGGCGACGGCGAGGATCTCGCGGGCCAGTGCGATGTACAGCGAGCGGTACTTCGGCATCGCGAGGCAATTGGCGATCGATTCGTTGGTGAGCGCGGTGGCGAAGAGCATCGCCCCGTAGGCTTCCTTGCCCCAGAGATAGCCCCAGATGTTCGCTGTCGCCGTGGCGCGCTCGTCGAAGTCGCGCCAGGCGTCACGAACCGCAAGCACCCGCGGCGACACCCGCTCGTCTGCCGGGCCGAACGCTTCGCCGATCATGACAGTGCCGCGTCCGCCGTAGAAGATCACGCCGGGCTCCATGTAGTCGGCGCCGAAATTGACGAACGCACCGACCGTCCGCGCCTCGCCGACGCATGCGGCGATGGCGAGTTCGTTGAGTCCGTTCTGAGCCGAGACGACGCAGCCATTCGCGGCGAGATGGGGACGCAGTGCTGCCACGGCGGCCTCGGTGTGGTGCGCCTTGGTGGCGAGGACGATCGTGTCCCAGGTGCCGCGGAGGGTGTCCGGCGTGAACGCGGGAATAGCGACGGAGAATTCGTCGATCCCGGTGACCCGGATACCGGAGCGATTGATGACTTCGACGTGATCGCTGACATTGTCGACGACGGTCACATCGTGGCCGGCGCGCGCGAGGTACGCGGCCATGGTGCCGCCGATCGCTCCGGCCCCCCACACGAGACAGCGCATCCGAGTCGGCTCCGTTACGACGGTGCGCCCCACGAGCCGTCGAGCAGCGCGCGGGTCTCTTCGACGGCGACCCGCCAGAGGTCGAGCATCTCCTCGTCGGATCGCTGGTAGACGCCACCGAAGTTGCCGTCGCCCAGAAACTCACGCAGCGCCGCGGGATCGAGGGCGCGGATCCGGTCCATCGCCGCCATCGGTCGCTGGGTCTTCGGCAGCTCGACGCCGGGAAGGCGGGTCCACGGGAAGTTTTCCATCCACGACCCGTGCGAGGCGACGGGATCGATCGCCTGGACTTTCGCCCACGTCTTCGGTGCATTCCACCAGTTGTGGAAGATCACCTTGCAGCCGGAGTGGTTGGCGGCCCATTCCACCGCGAACTGCTGCACCGCGCTGTTGCCGCCGTGCCCGTTGCAGATCAGGATGCGGCGGAAGCCGCTGTGGGCCATGCTGTCGAGGATATCGCCGACGACGCGCAGGTGAGTCTCGACGCGCAGTGAGATCGAGCCCGGGAATTCGCGGAAGTACGGTGTCACCCCATACGCCACCACGGGGAAGACCGGGATTCCCAGCGCTTCCGCGGCCTCGGCGGCGACACGTTCGGGGAGGATGCAGTCGACGGTGAGGCGGAGAAAGGAGTGCTGCTCGGTGCTGCCGAGTGGGAGGACGGCGCGGTCATCGTGCTGGAGGTACGCTTCGACCTGCATCCAGTTCATGTCGCTGATGCGCACGGCATATCTCGGTTTGGCTGTTATCGGGCGATCGGGGTGAGGAGCGGCTGAAGGATATCGTGGCAAGGGGGAGGTGGGAAGAACGGGGGCGTCCGAGGGTTGTGCGCACGTCATCCCGAGCGGAGCGAGGGATCAGCCGGCCCCGTGGTTGTCGTCCAGAACGAAGCGTGCGCCCAAGCCCATGATGCGACGGCTCTCCCCGGCGCCAGCTTCACCATACCGGCCTCGACGGGGTGGCTCGAATCACGGATTGGGTGCCATCGGCGTTGTCGACCTTCGACCAC
>JBOHRZ010000061.1:0-11162 GCA_050732975.1 Gemmatimonadales bacterium | reverse complement strand
AGATCGAGGAGAGCGGGGAGAGCGGGGAGAGCAACCCCTCCCGGATCGTCATCCTGAGCGGAGCGGCAGCGCAGCCGGCCCCTTCTCCGGACGTCATCCTGAGCGGAGCGGCAGCGCAGCCGGCCCCTTCTCCGGACGTCATCCCGAGCGGAGCGGCAGCGCAGCTGCCGCGAAGTCGAAGGACCTGCTTCTCCTGGCTTGCACCACAGGTCGTTCGACAGCGCGCTCGCTTCCCTTCGCATTCGCTCAGGGCAGGCGCGAGCGCTCCGCTCACGATGACGGGGAATGGTAGCGCTTCACTCAGGATGACGATTGCGGCCCTTCTCTCCTTCTCTCTTCTCTCCTTCTCTCCTTTGTTCGCCCAGGACACCACCCAGACCTATCCCTGGCGCCTCTCCTGGTTCCCCTATCCGTTGGCGTCGCCCAACGACGGACTGATGGGCCTGGCGCGCGCGGTCTGGTTCCGGCAATCGCGCTGGGATGATCGCGTCTCGATCGCCGACCAGGTCGCGATCGACGCCGGATACTCGACGAAGGATGCCTGGCTTGCGCGGGTGCAGGGCGACTTCCCGCGCCTGGCGCCGGGGTGGCGGTTGCAGGCGTTCGCCGAAGCGGCGGGATTGCCGCACTATCTCCCCGGCAATATTCTCGGCGAGAAGGCGACCCGCGAGATCGCCGGGTTCGACGTGACGCGCACGCTGCACGGCCGTTTGTATCTGGCTCTCCGCGCCGAGGCGATGCACGTCCGCATCCCGGTCGATTCGAACGGGCAGGAGATCACCACATCCGGTGCCACGACGGAGACTGACATCCGCGGACGATTGGCACTGATCTACGATGCCCGCGACCGCGAATACGATACGCGGTCGGGCTTTCTCTTCCAGGGCGGGCCGATCGCCGGGTCGGCTGACAACGGATACGGCGGCTTCTACCTTCTCGCCTCGGTCTGGCTGCCGCTGGGCGAGCGCACGCGGTTGCTGGTTCGCACCGGAGGGCGGAATGCCGAAGACGGGCGCATCGATGCGTCGCGGATCGTTCCGGCGTGGGAAGACGAGTTCGTGGCCGGTGGCGGGCCGGAATCGAATCGCGGGCTCCCGGTCGCGGCGGAAGCACACGCCAATACCTATATGTCTTCGATCGAGCTGCGCCACGATCTGAAGGTGTTCCCGGGCGGCGCGCTGGCGGTCATCGCGTTCGTCGATGCCACTTCGAACACGGATACTCCATCGGGCAACCCGTTCAAGGATGTCACCCCCGCGCCCGGCCTGGGCGTCTCACTCCGGCTGCTCCGCGCCGCGGCCTTCACCGTGACCGCCGCGCGGGCCGAAGGTCACGTCAGGATCTACGCGTACACCGGATGGAGCTGGTAGCGGCCGGCTCAACGGCTACTCGGTGCGGTCTCGCAGCTCCCGGATCCGCGCGAGAATCGTCGGATCCTCCTTCGCTTCGGCCAGCGGTGTGAGCCGCTCGAGCACCGCGCTCCAGTCGAGGCGATTCTTCTGACGCCGCGCGACTCCGGCCACGTCGATCCGATCCTGCGGGCGATCGGCGAAAGCCTTCATGATGACGAGATCTTCTGCCGTGCAGATCCGCAGCGTCGCATCGGGCGCGAACTCCACCTCGACTGCCCGCGCCATCATCTCGCGCTCGAATGGCAGCGCGCCGAGAGCGATGTCCGCCGGCACGCTTCCATCCGTCTCCAGCAGCAGGACACGATGTTCGAGGGCGAATTGCCGTGCGTCGGGAACGCGGCCGCGATAGCGGCTCAGTAACGCATCGACCACCGAGGCTTCACCGCCGAAACCGGTAAACACCGCCAGGTCCAGATCGCGAGTGGTGCGAGGCTCGCCCCAATGCTGCAGGGCCACGCCGCCGATGAAGCAGAACGGCCAGCCGCCCTCTCGCAGGATGCGCTGCAGCGCTACCGCTTCAGCGAAGAGGTGGATCACGACGGAGCCGGGAATAGATACGTTGCTGTTCGACGAGGCCCGACGTGGTACGCGGAGGAAGGGTATCGAGGGCATGATTGAATGCATCACCAAGCTGCTCGATGGCTATCCGGGTATCGAGCCGCTGCAGTTCGTTGTCGGCGATTTCTTGCAACGCCGCGGCGGCTCGTTGCCAGGTCAAAACCCATTTCCGCAAGTCCGGCGATACGTCATCGTTCGCCATGCGGAAATATACCCCTCCGGGAAGCACGGCCCAGCCCGGGATGAGAATGCCTGACGGCCTGCGCCGAAGTCGTCACGTCGACACAACTGGCTTTTCTGCGCGTGAAGTCATGATCACGTCACGTATTTGACATGTGGGGGGGGGCGGTATCCTTGTCGCATCCGGTCGAAACCCTCGAGATGCGCGCAGGATCATGGATCCTGCCGTCGAATTTGGTCGGAAAATCATTACACAACCTGCTCAGGAGACGGCCATGACTTCGATCCACGGCGCAACTGGTGCGGCCCTCTTGGTCGGGGCGTTGCTGGCGGCAGTGAGCTGTGCGCCGCCCGACAATCTCACGTCGCACCTGATCGTGGCGCACCAGGTCCAGCCGGATTGCATGGCCGGGTTCTGTTTGCCCGACCCATACCCCGACTCAGCCGGGGTATGGATTGCGAGCACGATCACCGCGGACCGTTGTACCGACGGGGAAACGTACCAAGACACCGACGAGGATGGGTTGGCGGACTTGTGCGAACAAAGTCTCGCAGACGCGTTCAATCCCTGGTTGCGGTACTGTAACTGCGACGTCGCGTGGGGTGGGGAGCCGACGTACGCTGTGAAACCGGTCTGGCGCGGCAGTTCGCTGATCGTTCGAATCATGTATATGCCAAGCTACTACGACGACGCTGGGGCTGACGGCGACGAGTGGTGCGATGTGGCGGACGTTCTCTTCTTCGGCGCCTGCAGCAGCCATTCTGGGCACTGGGGGGATTCTGAGGCAATCGTTCTTGATGTGGTCTACAATGAGACGACCGGGCACTGGCTGTTGCACACGCCGACTCTTTCACAACACAACGACTACACCGTCTATTACGGCAATACCGGTGACGGTGTCAGCCAGTTCTGCCTATATTATCAGGGAGGATGCTACCAGGTCCTCGATCAGATGGCTGACATGGACTCCGTCGTCGCGGGTGAGTCGATCACGGCTGGCTCCTATCCTACCGTCATTACGTACTCGCATGGCGGCAAGATCGGCGGCGCACCGGACATCTGGGTATCGCCAAATAAGCATGCCAACTATGCGACCGAAAGCGATTGCAACAGTGGCGGCGGGTTCTTGGGCTTCGAGCACGATGATTGCTCGTCGAACGATCAGTGGACGCAAATGGGGCTCTATGATTTATACGCTGGGGCACGAAACGTGGGTAGTTCGTCGGTCCACCTCATGCATAGCGACACGCTGCCGGCGAGACATGAACCGTATGCGTCGATGGGGTACACTGAATCGTACTGGTCGTCCGACAAGTTCGGAGGATGGGTCGGGATTTCGTCACCGACATCTGCAGGATACAAGTACCGGTTGATCCCATGGCACTTTTGATCTGCGGGAGCAAGGGCAATGCAGCACCCTCGAAACTTTGGTCGCTTGGCCGTGTTGATCGGAATGGTCGGGTGCGCCGCAACTCATCCACTCGCGCTCGAACCCGCACCGCAGCTGCGCCCGGAGCAGTCCGTGTCGATGCACGTCGGCGACAGGATTGTGGTAATGCACTCGGTCACCTTCGCACGGGATTCAGTGTTTGGTGTCGCCAATGGCGGAAAACCACGGTGCTATGGTTGCGTGGTCGGTTACCCCCTATCCGCGGTATCGGATCTGCGGCTCCGGGGTGACGTGTTGAACACGATGACGGTGCTGAGTATCGCACTGCTTGCCGGCTTGGCGGGGTGGTACATCGCCAAGAATCACGGATGTGACGTGTGCTGGAATTGAACCTGTGACGCTTGACGTCGTATGTTTCCCGGTCCACGGTGCAGCCCGTAAGTAGCCTTTCACGCCGGTGACGTTGGTCCTTGGAGAAATCTGTGCGGCGCCCCGATCGGCTCGGGATTTCACAAGACGTAGCGCCCCTACGTCCCCACCCTCCGATCATGTACCACCACGCCCCGCTTCCCCAGCTCGCTCACGTACCGATCGAACGGCATCCCTTCGTCCGGCGTGGTGACGCCGAACCGGATCACCTGCCGCCGTGCCTGGATCAATCCCGTCACCGACAGCGAATACCCCGTCGTCCGCATCATCGCCGAGATGTGATGCGCGACGTCGAAGTAATCCACCAGTTCGAAGGTGCTGCTCGCCGGCCTGCCGTGCTTCTCGCCGCTCACCATGATGCGCAACGCCACCAGGTCATGACCGTCGGGCTTGGTGAGCTGCGGACTGACGCACGCGATGAACACATCGCGCGGCACCACGTCGCGCCCCTTCACCTTGATCGGTTCGTTGCCGAGCAGGCCCAGCTCGCGGATCGGCTTGATGATCGCCACGTGGCCCGGATACCGGAGCGTCTTGTACTCCATCTCCTGGATCTTCCCCTCCCAGGTGAACGGCATCGTCGAGATCCCGCCCCCGGTGTGGAAAGCTTCCAGCCGCCCGAGCGGCGCCGGAAACTCGACCGGCTCGAGTTCGCTCAGCGCATCGACCTGGGTCGCCTTGCCGTCGCGCAGGATCCACGACGGCGTGGTGTAATAGTCGAGCGCGCCTTCGAGTGAGTAGACGATCTGATAGTTGAGCGGCGGCTCGGGATGCTGCGGCAGTCCGCCCACGAAAATCCGCACCTTGTCGGCGCGATCCAGCCGCCGGATCCCTTCGGCCGCGAGGATATTCACCATCCCCGGCGCCAGCCCGCTGTCCGGCATCACCGACAGCCCCTTGGCGTGCGCCTCGGCGTCGAGTTTCTTCTCCTCCATCACAATCCGGGTATTGCCGCCCAGATCGGCGAAATGGCAGCCGGCAGAGACGGCGAGCACCGCCATCTTCCCGTTGAAGTAGTAGGGGAGGGCACTCACGACGCCGACGTGCCCCGCCATCAGCGCGCTGACAGCGGTATGATCTGTCACGTCGAGGGTGACGGGCCGGAGCCGGGGGTCGCCCAGACCGGTAAGGAATCGGGGAAGCTGATCGGGATGGATGTCGGCGACGGTGACCTGGGTCACCTAGGGGTCGCGCAGCAGATCGAAGGCGCAGGCGGAACCCTGCAGGCCCGCGCCGAGAACCAGGATCTTCATCATCGGCCTTTGCAGTCGGGTGCGTGTTTCGCCGCAAGATAAGCGGATAATGATCGGGAGAAACCGGTGATGAGCGAGTCGGCGGCGACGCGGGCGCGACTGCTTGAAGCGGCGCGGGAGCTGTTTACCACCACCGGCTACCACGCCAGCACCACGCCGATGATCGCGACCCGCGCCGGCGTCGCCGAAGGGACGATTTACCGCCACTTCGCCAGCAAGCAGGCACTCCTTAACGCCGCTTGGCAGGAGGTACAGCAATGGGGAATCGCCACCGTGCGTGAAGTGCTCGCGCTGACCGACCTGAACGCCGGCGAACGGCTCAACCGGCTTGGGCGCCGCTGGCTGGAGTGCGCCGAGCACGACGCGCCGCGGGCGCGAATGCTGGTCGCCACCCGGTTCGCGGCCGAGCTCGACGAGGCTTCACGCCAGCGTGCGGCCGAACTCCATGGTGCGCTCGAGCAACTGATCGCGCGCGGCAAGCAGGAAGGACTCGTGCGCCCCGGCGTGGTGCAACTGTGGACCGCCGTCTGGCTGGCGCTGGTGGCGTTCGCCATCGAACGGGTGGCGAGCCGCGAATGGACCGCGACGCACTCGCACGCCGTCGCCACGCTTGGCGCCGCGTGGGATGCGATTGCTCGATGAGCCCAGCGCCCAGCGCCCGGCGCCCAGCGCCCGGAACTCGGAGCCTGGAGCATGCAGCGTGGGCCCTGGCCGCTGGGCGCTGGGCCCTGGGCGCTGGGCGCTGGGCTGATAGAGTTCCCCCACCGTGAATGAAGCCGCGCCCGCCTTCCTCACCACCTTCGCGCTGATTCTCTGCACCGCCGCCGTCACGACGGTGCTCTTCTCACGCGTGAAGCAGCCGGTGATCCTCGGCTACCTCGTCGCGGGGCTCCTGGTCGGGCCGAACATCTTCCACTGGCGCGGTACCGACCCGGCAGTGACGCAATCACTCGCCGACCTGGGCGTGATCCTGCTGCTCTTCGCCATCGGCCTCGACTTCTCGATCCGCCGGCTCTTGCGCGTGGGCGGCGGCGTCACCGTCACCGCCATCATCGACGTGTCGCTTATGGCGTGGCTCGGCATCGGCGTGGCGCGGATTCTCGGCTGGAGCTTCCGCGAGGCGCTCTTCACCGGTGCCATGATCACCACGTCCAGCACCACGATCGTCGCCAAGACATTCGAGGAGCGGAAAGTCGAACGCTCGCTCCGCGAACAGGTGATGGGCGTGCTCGTGGTCGAAGATCTTGCCGCGGTGATCTTTCTCGCCGGGCTCGGCACCCTCGGCGAAGCGAGCACGTCACTGTCGATCCCCGCCACGATCCTGCGTCTCGTCACGCTGCTGCTGATCTGGGTGACGGTCGGCCTCTTCGTGATCCCGCGCGTGATCCGGCGCCTCGTCAAGACGGTGCGGGCCGAGACGCTGGTCGTCACCTCGATCGGTCTCTGCTTCGCGTTCGCGCTGCTGGCCCGCGCGCTCGGCTACTCTACTGCGCTGGGCGCATTCATCGCCGGGTCACTGGTGGCGGAGTCGGGCAAGGGTGAACAGGTCGCACGGCTGGTTCGGCCGGTGCGTGACATCTTCGCAGCGGTGTTCTTCGTGGCGATCGGGATGCTGATCGACCCGGCGCTGGTGGCGAAGCACTGGGGCGTGGTGCTGATTCTCACCGTGGTGGTGATCGCGGGGAAGCTCTTCAGCGTCGGCCTCGGAGCCTTTCTCGCCGGGCGCGGCGTTCACACCGCGATCCGCACCGGGATCTCGATGGCGCAGATCGGTGAGTTCTCGTTCATCATCGTGGCACTCGGCGTCGCCACCGGGAGTGTTCGCGCCTTTCTCTTTCCGGTCGCCGTGGCGGTGTCGGCGATCACCATGCTGGTCGCACCATGGCTGATCGGCTCAGGTGACAGCATCACGGCATGGGTCGACCGCAAGCTGCCGCGGCCCTTGCAGACCTACGCCGCGCTGTACGGGAGCTGGCTGGAGCAGCTCAGCCGGGCGCGGCCACGGCGGACCCGCGGCGCGCTGCTGCGCGGACTCTTCCGCTGGCTGGCGCTCGACGCGGTGCTGACCGCGGTGGTCATCATCGGAGCGTTCCTCGCCTATCCGCGCCTGTCGCACCTGCTTCAACCACACCTGAGGCCACAGGTCACGGCGATCCTGCTCGGCGTCGTCGCGCTGGCGATCGCCACGCCGTTCGGACTCGGGCTCGGGCGCAGCGCGCGCGCCATCGCGCTGGTGCTGGCGCGGCTGGCGTTGCCGAGCACCGGCGGGGTCGATCGCGCCGACGCACCGCGCCGGGCGCTGACCGTTACGCTGGAGATTGCCATCCTGCTGCTCACCGCGCTGCCGGTGCTGGCGATCACCCAGCCGTTTCTGCCGCCGTTCCGCGGCGCGCTGATCCTGGTCGCGATCCTGGCATTGCTGGCGTTCGCGGCCTGGCGCAGCGCGCAGAACCTGGAGGGCCACATTCGCGCCGGCGCCGAACTGCTGGTCGATGCGGTGCGGTCGGCATTGCCGCCGGAAGGCGCCACGATGGAGATGCCGGTGTCGGCGGATCTCCTTTCACGCAGCGGAGCGACGCCGACCGGGCAGTGGGGCGCAGTCGATCGCTTCACCACCGCGACGCACATGTTGCCGGGCCTGGGCGCGCCGCGCACGCTCAAGGTCGAGCCCGGCGACTACGCCGCGGGGAAGACGCTCGCCGAATTGGAGCTGCGCGGCCGTACCGGCGCCACGGTGCTGGGGATCAACCGCGACGGCAAGGCGATCGCCGCGCCGAGCAAGACCGAACGGATCGAAGCCGGCGACACGGTGGTGCTGGTCGGCGCGAAAGAAGCGGTGGACGAAGCGGTGGGGTTGATTCGCAACGGCTGACCGGAGCCCGGAGCCCGGAGCTTCCGGCTCGGCCCCCATCGCGGTGCGCCGCCGGCATCGACGCGCCGCTTTGGCGCGGATAACAACGGATGAAACGGATAACAGCGGATGGGGCTGGGGTGCCGCCGCTCCCCGCGGGTCAATGTTCGCTGCACACGTGGAGCTTCATCGTGCGAAGCACCAACTCCAAGCTCTATCCGCAGTTATCCGCTTCATCCGGCCTTTTCCGCGTCCAAACCGGCACGTTACTGTCCGTCCACGGCGTGGATGGGCGCCGAGCCGGAATCTCCGGGCTCCGGGCTGCGGGCTCCGGGCTATTCCTGCGCCTCGAGAATCGCCAGCAGCCGCTCGATCTCGACCGGCTTGGTGAAGAAGTGGTCGAAGCCTGACTCCTGGGCGCGGAGCCGCTCGATCTCGCCGCTGTATCCGGTCACGGCCGCGATCAGCATTGCCTCGCGCTCGAACTCCTCGCGCAGTTCGCGGGCGATCTCGTAGCCGGGCCGATCGGGGAGATTGATGTCGAGCAGCACGAGGTCGGGTCGCCAGGTACGCGCCATTTCGATCGCGGTTTCGCCGGTGCGGACTACGTCGACCTCGTGGCCATGGAGCTGGAGCAGCAGCGTCAGCGAGTCGCCGGCGTCGGTGTTGTCGTCGACCACCAGTACCCGCCGTGGCCGGCCGTCGTGATTGCGGGCTGCCGGGCTCCGGGATCCGGGCTCCTGGCTCCGGATCTCCTCTTTCGGCAGCGGCAACCGGGCCACGAATTCCGCGCCGGCATCGCGGCCCGCGCTCGACCCGGTCAGAGTGCCGCCGTGCATCTCGACCAGCCGCCGCGCCACCGTCAGCCCGATGCCGAGCCCGCCGACGGGGGGGCGCGACGACTCCTCCCCCTGGGTGAAGAGGTTGAAGAGTCCCGGCAGCTCCTCGGCACTGATGCCTCGGCCGTTGTCGCGGACCCGGATCTCGGCAATCCGACCTTCGGCCCCGGCGGCATCCTTCGCCGGGACCACTGCGGTCGAGAGCCAGATCGACCCGCCGTCCGGCGTGAACTTCGACGCGTTGCTGAGCAGGTTGCCGAACACCTGCTCGATCCGCAGCCGGTCGGCAAGCATCATGACCGGTGTCTCGGGAAGATCGACGTGCAGCGTCTGCTGGCGGCCGCCGATCGCGGCGCGGTTCATGTCGATGGCGCTCCGCGCCGCGGTCACGATGTCGACCGGTTCGTTGCGCAGGGTGATCTTCCCATAGGTGATCCGCGACACGTCGAGCAGGTCATCGACCAGTTGGGTGATGTTGCCGATCTGGCGGGCGAGCGTCTCGAAGGCCCAGGCTGACATCCCGCTGTCGAGGCCCCTGGTCTGCAGCAGCTGGACCACATTGCGCAACGGCGCCAGCGGGTTGCGCAGTTCGTGCGCCAGCACCGCAATGAACTCGTTCTTGTTCCGGTCGGTGCTGCGCAACTGTGCTTCTGCTTCCTTGAGGTCGGTGATGTCGGTCTTGGCACCCACGTAGCCGGTGAATTCCGCATCCGGCGTGCGTGGCATGGCAATCGACTTCATCCAGCGGTATTCGCCGTCGGCGCGGCGGAACCGGATCTGGATCTCGAAAGGTGCGTTGCGCCCGGCGGCATCGTCATAGGTTGCCGTATACGGTTCGCGATCGTCGGGATGGATGTACTCGCGCCAGAGCGGCGCGTCGGCTTCCTCACCATGGTCGCCGCCCACGAAGTCGCGGTAGGCGCGATTGACGAACCGGTGGCCTTTGGCGTCGTCGACCCAGATCAGCACCGGTGCCGTGTTCGCCAGCAGCCGGAACCGTTCTTCGCTCTTTCCCGCGGCGGCCTCGGCCGCCCGGAGCGAGTCGATGTCCACCAGCATCAGCACCGCGCCGTCGACCTTCCCGTCGGGGAGCTGGAACGGGTGGATTCGCACGGCGTACCAGTGTCCCTCCCGATCCTGCGCCTCGAATTCGGCCCGGGTGCGTTTCGACATCACTTCCTGCGCCGTGGCCTCGAGATCGGGCACCGCGACGTTGAGCTTGATGTCGGTGATCGGTCGCCCCACGTCGGTCCCGATCAGATTGAGCAGCTTCTCGGCCGCCGGGGTGAAACGGCGGATCCGCAGCCTGCGATCGAGCATCACGATCGCCGTCTGGATGCTGCTCACCAGGTTGGTCATGTCGTCGACGCTGCTGGCCAGCTCGGCATTGCGGGTGTGCAATTCCTCGTTGACGGTGGCGAGTTCCTCGCTGCTCGACTGGATCTCTTCCTTCGACGTCTCCAGTTCCTCGTTGACGCTCTGCAGCTCCTCGTTGGTCGACTGCAGCTCCTCGTTCGCGGCCTGCAGGTCGTCGTGCGACCCCTCGTACTGGTCGATCACCGACTGCAGGTATTCCTTCGTCGCGACCAGTTCCTTGCCGAGGCGGACGCCTTCCGCCTGCTCCGCGGCGCGCGTGGTGCGGGCAGCGGCTCCTTTGGCGCCGCGCCGCGGCTGGGTCCGTGCGGGCGGTTCGAAGAGCACCAGGAGGCAGTGACCGCTATCGGGGCCGCCGTCGACCGGGATCACCTCGACGTCGACATCGCGGTGGTCGTCGCCGATTCCGACCCGGAGCCCCGTCTCCCGAACCGGTTCGTGCGACTTGCGTGCCCGGGTCACCGCCGAGCGCACCGGCGCCAGCAGCCCTTCCCGCAGCATCTTGAGGAGATTAAAGGAAGCGCGACCCGCCGCCGGCGTGAGCCAGGCGCCGGTATCGCCGCGGAACTGCACGATGTCGAGATGTTCGTTCACCAGCACGCCGGCCGGAGCATACCGGCCGAGCAGGATGCGGTCGGTTTCGTTCTGCAAGGCGGCGGCGGCGGAGGCGGCGCCGGTTTCCGGTTGCCGGATCGGACGGCCGCCCGGACCGGTGCCTCTCGTCCCGCGGCCCAGCGGCAGCCGCGGGGCGACGCGGGGTTCGACCGGTTGGCGGGCATAGATCCGGTGCTGCGCATCGACCGGCTCGAACAGGGCTCGCTGGCTGCCGATGGTTTCCGATGAGCCGAGAAAGAGAAAGCCGCCGGGCCGCAGCG
>JBOHRZ010000060.1:0-11212 GCA_050732975.1 Gemmatimonadales bacterium | reverse complement strand
GGCCTTCTGCAGCGCGGGGATGTTGGCCACCTCGGACTGGGCGTACCCCTGGAGCTGTTTGCCGTAGGCTGCCACCCCGGCATTCGACGCTCCCACAATAGCAGCGAGGTATGACTGGAATCTGCCCAGGAAGTCGGCGTACTGCTTCACCTCGTCGCATGACTTGTCGGCGCGAACGGAACTCGAAAGCCTGATGAACCCTGACTGCATGCCGTGGGCGAGATAGTAATTCGCGAGCTCCACCAACTGATGGTTGGTGGGGTTCACCGTCAGCACACCCTGCCCGAGGCGCATCATGAGCGAATCGTCGCGCGGCGTGTATTTCGTCGAATCAAATGCGCGTTGCGAAGCCGAATCGGCGAACTGCACCAGAATCCCGGCATACTGATCTCGCGTCTGGTCGTCGGCCTTCTGAATCAGCGGCACAAACTTCAGCGCCCCGCTGTCATTCTTCGCCGCGAGCAGCTGAATGGTCACCGCCAACATCGGTTTGGTTTCGGTCGAATCGAGCTTGTAGAGCAGCGTCGCGACGTTGACCGCCGAATCGGTCATTCCGGCCGCGCCGAGCAGGCTGGCCTCCGTCTCCAGCGCGGTGGTGCTGGTCGGAAACTTCTGCACGTATTTGCCGGCCCATTCCAGCGAGTCCTTGGGCGTCGGCGCCACGAAGATGATTTTCTGGAAGAACAGCGAATCGGCGCGGTTTGCGTCAAGAGAGTAGACCTGGCCGAACGCATCGTAGGCGCACTGGAATTTCGCCTTCACCTCGGCTGGATCTGACCCGGTGGCGGCCTGATACGCGCAGGAGTTTCCCTTCAGCTCGTGCCAGTCCGGATTGGTCGGATCGATCTTGAGCTGCTGATCGACGATCTGGTCGGCCGCCTCGGGGTGATTGTACTGCTTGAACACGTTGATCGCGTCCTGGGCAATTTTCTGATTGGTCGGCGCGATGGTAATCATCTGCTGATAGTCGGCCACCACGGCGTTGCTGTCGCCCTTCTTCTGGTCGATGATCGCCAACTGGCTCAGCGTCCGCAGCGACATCGGATCGCCGCTGAGCGACTTGCGGAAGTGCTGCAGGGTGGCGGCGCCGGTCGAGTCCTTCAACTGCCCTACCTCGCCGAGACAGTATTCGGCAAACCCGTAGTCGGGAATCGTCTTGAGCGCCTTGTTGGCCGCGTCCGCGGCCTTGTCGGGGTTGACCGTGAGTTGGTCGTTGCAGGCCTTGGCGTCGGGGTACGCCTTGAAGACCACTGCGACCTGGTCGGCGAGCTTGCTGCCGAAGTCGGCGAGCGACTGGCCGGCGGCCTGGCTGGCCTTGATGGTCTGGCCGGCGTCGTCGGCAATACCGATGACACGGACGACCGCCGCAAAGTCGCCGCCGGATTCCTTGTTGATCGTCGTCATCACGATCATCCGGGCACTCATCGACGACGCCATCTGCCGTGCCGCGTCGGGCGGCAGCAACTGGTCGGGGCCGTATCCCCACTGCACCAGGCTCGAATTCATCTTGCTCTGCGGCACTACCTCCCAGGTTCCGCCGCCGATGTTGTGCTGCAACCGCTCACGCATGGCATTGCCGATGGCGACCGCGCTGACCGAATCGGCGGCGTTGCCGGGATACGGCGTGGCGACCAGGACCGGCGTCGCCGGCTTGGACTGCACGGTACCGCCGCGGATCGACTGATTGGCACCGATCCCCTGCGATACCACGGGCGTCGCGGCCATGGACGCGATGAGTGTCACTGAGATGAACTGTTGCAGCATTCCAGACTCCCCAGTCATGGTCTACCGGCACGCCAGCCCCGGCAATGGCGGCATGGGCGAAGAGGGACTCGAACCCCCGACTTCCTGCGTGTAAGGCAGGCGCTCTGACCGGCTGAGCTATTCGCCCGGATCAGACAAGCAACGCCAGCGGGAACAGGACGCAGTACCCTACTACCAAGATGACGGCGGCGGCCTCCGCAGCCCCACGGGACAGTACCGCGTACCCCACAACGATGGTCACGACGGCGATCCCCGTCAGCACCAGGTTGCGCCGCGGAAAGCGCGACGCTGGCGGGGTGGCATCCGGACTGGTTGGTGGCATGCGGGTTGACGCTAGCGGCGTGAAGCCGCGCGGTCAAGTTGAAGGTGACTTAACATCTTGAATCGTAATCGTTTCGTCATCTTCCGGCGGCAGCGACCAACCGACGTCCAGCGCCGCCCGCCGCGGCGCCTCCCGGCGTCGTCTCATCGCCGCCACCCATACCAGCGCTAACGACACCAGCAGCCACATCCCTCCGGTCGCGAGCCACACCACCCAGTTGTATCGCTGCCGCAGGGACCGCTGCCACGCTTCTTCAAACGTTTCCGTGGTGAATCCCGTTCCGGCGTGCAGCGCGTCGTCGAAGGGGACATTCCGCTCAAGCAGCGCCATGAAAGTGCCCAGGTCGGCATTGCGGCTTCGCCGCCGGATCTCGTCAACCGCCGAGCCGGCCAGGGCATAGGCCGTTTCGGCGGTGAGGTCGTCGCCCCGCAGTGCCCCGTCCAGCGCCCGCAGATCCGGAAGATGACCCGCCGCCACAGCGAGGTTGAGGCGCAGCGCGGCGAACCGGCCGTATTCCTGTGAGGCCAGCACCGCGTAGCCCTCGTCGAACCAGAGCGGCACCCGCTCCCTCACGTTGCGATGGAGCACCATGTGCGCCAGTTCGTGTCGGAGGGTCTGAAACGGGTCTCCGGCATCGAGGCGGATGAGAATCACCCCGCTGCCAGGAAACGCTGCCCCGGCGCCCCATTTGGGCAGCCTGCCACGCGACCACCGCTCGAACTCGCTCCCGTTGCGTGCCAGCACGATCAGGAGCTGGCCGGCGTCGACGTGACCGATGCCGATCCACGAGTGCGGCACCGAGGCCGCCTGCGCCAATGACGTCGCCAACGCCACGTGAGCGTTGTCGGTGAATGCGGTGACATCGCCGACCAGCACCCGCCGGTCCGGCTCGATGGGCGGACCGCCCTGATTGAGCAGCGCGATCAGGTGAAGGGCGAGCGTGACGGCATTCCCCCGGCAGCGACGACCTGGAGCAGGTCGCTGCATCGCCGCGCAAACGGTGAGTGACGGATCGCGGCCCCCCGGGTCCAGGCGCTACGGGCCTCGTCCCGTTTTCCCGCGAGCCAGAGCGCCCGTCCCAACTCGGTCCAGCCTTCGGCCAGATTGGGGCCCAGGGCCGTGGCGCGTCGCAGGAATTCCGCCGCATCGCCGTGCATGTCCCTCTCCAGATAGGCCACGCCAAGCCAGAAATTCGCGTACAGTGTTGCCCTGGCGTCGGGCGATCCGGTGGCCCGGGTCAGGTGCTCGATCGCCTCGCCGACAATTCCCTTGCGCAGGCAGATGGCTCCCAGCGCGACACAGGCCAGGCCGTGGTCGGGCTCACGCAATAACACCTGGAGGCAGAGTTCGAGAGCCTCGTCATGACGATTCTGGTACATCAATGCCCATCCCAGGAGTGCCTGGGCCGTCGTGCTTGTGGCATCGAGCTGAAGCGCTTCGCGCAACTGCGCCTGCGCCGCTTCCCAGTCGCCACCAGCCAATGCGCTCCACCCGCGCTCGATATACGTCGACGCACCGAGGTGATCGTGCCGCACCGAAACCGGCTCCGGCTTGGTGGGCAACGCCTTGAACCCGGCCACGAGTTCCCGGATCCGTTCCTTGAACTCGGTCAATTGAGCGATGGAGCTCTCGGTGCGGCGAAAGAGTTCGACGATGGCGGCCTTGAGCGGCGCACGCTGCGCTTCCGGCACGGGATGCCGCAGCGTAGCGGCAAGTCGCTCGAACTCGGCCTCGAGGTCCGCGAGTTGTTCGTCGGTCATGGCGCCGCCTGCGATCCGGCGAGGTTGGACCGGGCGAGTGCATGCTCCGGGTTGAGCACCAGGGCCTGTTCCCAGTGTTGTCGCGCGACGCCCAGATCGCCGCGCCGGCATGCCAGGTTACCCAGCTTGAAGTACACGTCGTCGCCCAGGGACGGCGCCAGCTTCGTGGCGCGCTCATATGCTTCCTCGGCTTCTTCCCATCGCCCGGCCCGATAGAGCAGGTCGCCGAGGTTCTTGGAAATCTGCGGAATGGTGGGATCCTCGCCGAGGGCGTGCCGGAGATGTGCCTCGGCCTCGCCGATTTCGCCTGAGCCCTCGAGCAGCACGCCAAGCGTGGTGCGCAACACCGGATGGTCGGGATACGCCGCCACCCCTTCGCGCAGGGTGGTGAGCGCATCGGGCCATGCTTCGGACAGACCCTGCGCCCAGCCGCAGCCCCAGAACCAGTGCGCCGGCGGCGGCCCCGCGCCAAGCAGATGGCGCGCTTTGGCGAACCGTTCCAGGGCATGGGCGGCATCGAGTCTCCGCAGCGCCAGCAGCCCCCACGCCGTCCAGAGCCGGTGATCCTGCGGGTTGAGCCGGGTGGCATCGGCCAGGGTCGTCTCGGCGTCGTCGAAACGCCCGGCCGCCTCGTATCCCAGTGCCAGGTTGTGCAGCGTCGCGACCCGGGCCGGATCGCGCTCGACGGCCCGCTGCAGCTGTGCCACCGCTTCGTTCCATCGCGCCTGCCGCAGCGCGATCAGTCCCAGGTGGAACGGCGCCACAGCGTCGCCGCCTCGCAGCTCCTCGACGCGGCGGAATTCGCGTTCCGCCTCCGCCAGCATCCCGGTACGATAGAAGGCAATTCCCAGGTTGCGATGCTCGTCGACACGGCTCAGGTCCTGCCGCGGCGCCGGCGGCGGCGCAGTCGCTACCCGACGGAGACGGCCCGCCTGCAGCAGGCCGAAAAGCACCCGGCAGACCTCGAATTCGCTGAGGCCGGTGGCATCGACGATCTCGCGAACCGTGTTGATGCTGTTGACGAGCGGGGCGACCCGGCGTTCCGATTCCACCAGTTCGGCGTCTTCGTCGGCGCCGGCGTTGGTGGCGCCCTCGAGGGCGTACACGGCGTCGAGCGAAGTGATCTTCTTGGCGATGACACTCCACTCGTCGACCCGCCGCGCGCCTTCGAGCAGCAACCCTTCGGGATTGAGCCGCAGGGTCGCGTCGGGCATGTCGGGGCGCGCGCCGGCCTCGAACGAGAAGGTGCCGCTGGTCCAGGTGAAGAGCGTGAAGATTGTTTCCTGGACCTGCCGCCGGAGTTCCCCCTCGAGTTCGCGCGCCGCAATCAGTCCGAGATGCACCAGCATTTCGCCGAGCCGCCGGCCGGGCATGGCCACTTGCGCCGCGATCGCCGCTTCGAGCTGCGCCACCGTCAAGCGACCCGCGGCGACGAAGCGCTCGCCGATCCGGTCGCTGCGCGTCACCATGCTCGCAAACGTGATCCATCCTTCGTCGAACCAGACCGAGCCGAAATTGCGGTCGCCGGCGACCGACAGGCATCCGGTGCGCCGTCCGAGGAAGAGCAGCTGCACTACATCGGGCAGCGAGGCCTCGCGGAGCGATCCCTTGATCGCCATCAGACCCATTCCTCGAGCAGACGGCCGCCGATGTCGGGCCAGGTCTCGACCATCTTTTCCCGTGACCGGATGGCGCCGGGACCCGGGGCAAGCAGACCACTGCCGCGCCGCGGAGTGCGGCCGATTCCAGGAGTACCTTCGAGGATGGTGCGCGCCATCTCGAGCGACAGCACGCCGTGACGTTCCTCGGCGGCGCTCAGCAGGCGCTGCACCAGGTGCTGGACCTCACGAACCGAGCCGGCTGGGCGCGACGCGAGGTACTCGACGAGATCGGGATCCGGCGAGCCTCCCAGCGTTCGCGCCACTTCGACGACCCGCACCTCGCGATCGGGCGCACCGATTTCGAGCACCAGCCCGCCGGCGAGACGCGTCGCCAATCGCGGCTCGAGACCGGGAAGCTGCGTCGGCGTCACCGTCGCGGTGAACCCCATCTGACGGCCCGATTCCAGCATGATGTTGTAGAGCAGATAGAGCTCGTCCTGAGTTCGCTCGGTGCCGGCGAGGGCGCCGACGTCATCGAGCAGCAACGCGTCGGCACGTCGCAGCCGCCGCCGCCAGCGGTCGATGTCACCACCGGCGAGTGCGGCGACCAGCCCGTCGACGAATTCCTTGCCGTCGAACACCGCCACCCGCGCGAGCCCTGCGTCTCGCAGGGCGTGACCGAGGCCGTGAAGGAGGTGGGTCTTGCCGACGCCGGGCCTGCCCACGATCACCAGCGGGTTGTATCGCTGTCCCGGGGCCTCCGTGATCGACCGGATCGCTTCCAGCACCGGCCGGGCCGACGCGCCTTCGATCAGTGTCGCCGGCGAATATCGCGGCAGCGGACCCGGCAACGGCTCACCCGCTTCGCGCGCCTCGGCAACCAGTTGCTCCGCCTCGGATAGCCGTGCCGGATCGTGCAGCGCGGCCTCGACCAGCAGTGCGGGAGCGATCTGCGCCAGCTCGGCCTGCAGTTTCCGGAGCGCGGCCACCGAGGCCTCGAAATCGGCCAGCGCCTCCGCGGGATCGACGGCGATCTCGCGGGCCAGGATTTCGTCGAGACCGCCGGTATGGAAGCCTTCCGCGCGGTGGCGCAGCGCTGCTTCGGTGACCCGCTGCCGCCAACGGTCGACCTGTTGCGAGACGGCAGTGGACACGTCGCTCACGAAGTCGGAAAATTCATCGTTGACTGACGACGTGGCCTGTGCCGCTGACGCATCGGTGGTCGCCGCGGGCGGTCCGTTTACCGCCGCGGGTTCGGCTTCCGGTCGGCGGTGACCCAGCGTGGCGAGCACTCGTCGGGCTTCCGCCACGCCGATCGGCGCGCTGAGCACCGCCTGCTGGGCGATCAACCGGTTGAGCGCGCCAAGCAGTTCGCGAACCGTGGTGATGGGAAGCTCGGCGACCGCGGTGAGCACTTCGGGCCCGAACTGCGTCTGCCGTTCCACCGCGCGCCGCGACAGAATGGCGAGTCGGGTTTCAAAATCGGGGGCGCCGATGTCGACCACCAGTCCGCCGGCAAATCGGCGGATCAACCGTTCGTCCAGCGACTGGATTTCCTCCGGCGGACGGTCGCCGGCAAGGACGATCTGCCGGTCGGCCGCCATCAGCACGTCGATCAGCCGCAACAGTTCCGACTGCAGCTCGCGCTGGTCGGTGAGCAATTGGGCATCGTCCACCAGCACCACATCCGCCTCGGTGAACCGGCGACGGTACGCCTCGGCCTGTCCGGCCGCGAGCGCGGCGTGATAGGCCTCGACGAAGTCGTCCACGGTGACGTATTCGATCACGCGCGACGCGTCGATCGCCTGGGCTTCGTGACCGATCGCCGTGAGCAGATGGGTCTTCCCCAGACCGGGACGGGCGTAGAAGAAGAGCGGATTGTACGCCGCACCGGGTGCTTCAGCCACGGCCTTGGCCGCAGTCGCCGCCAGACGGTTCGATGAACCGACCACGAACGATGCGAATCGGGCGTGCGGGTTGAGCGTCGCCATGTCAGCCGCGCCCCGATAGTCGGCGCATCACCATGACGATCTCGGCGTGCAACGCCTCGAGGACGCCGGCGCCGCGCAGCGCGCTGCACGCGAAGCTCGGCGCTCCGGTGCGATTCAACTCCCGGTCCAGCGCGTCGCGCGGCAGCAGCAGCTCGGCCGGGAGATCCTGCTTGGTGTAGAGCATCACCAGCGGTACACCGCCCGCGTCGACGGCGCGGATGTCGAGGTTCTCGCCAAGCCGCTCCAGCGCGGCCACGTTATCGGCGAGGCGTGACGCCTGCGAATCGGCCGCAAACAGCACCCCGGCCGCATCGCCGAGGATCAGGCGGCGGGTCGCATCGGCGTGACGCCGGTCGGGGATCGCATACAGGTTGACCCGCGCGCGGCGCCCGCCGATCACGCCAAGATCGAGCGGAAGCCAGTCGAGGAGCGGCGCCGCGCCGAGCTCGCTGCCGAGCGGTACCGCGCTGTCGCGCCGATCCGCCGCGACCCGGTCGTGGATACAGTGCAATACCGTGGTCTTGCCGCTCCCGGCGGCACCGTATACGACGAGCGTCGCGGCGAGGTCGCGCGACGTGGTCACCGGCGCTGTCACGTCAGCGTTCCCCGAACAGCGCGTGGAGCGATCGGTCGAGCTCGCGTTCGAAACCCTCCGCGAGCACCTCGCGCGGCGGCGAGTCGGCGGGCGCGGTAGCGGCGATCTGCGCAGCAAATCGGTCAAAGAACAGTCGCACCAGCCCGACTGACGACTCGGTGCTGAACGCGACCAGCGCGATCCAGCGGCCGCGCGGCGTGTCGAAGCCGGCCAGCCACACGCCTTCCCGGTGCCCCTGGTGCACCACCGCGCCGAAGCTGCCGCCGGACTGGAGCAGTGCGGCGAGCTCGCCGGTCGTGGCCAGAATGCCAGCGCCGAGCGCGGCGGCCGACATGACGTCGAGCGACCTGGTGAAGCCGTGCTGGGCCACGACCTGCCCCGAGCTCGTCATCACCAACGCAAGGCGCGCTGCCGACTCCCGGACAAAGTCCGTGAGCGGTTCGCGAATCCAGGGCTCGAGAACCCGCATCAGTCGAGCGTCCCGGCAAAGTCGCGCAGCATCAGTCGGAGTCGACCCAGTTCCGCGTCTCCGCGGGCCACCGCAACGAGCCACAGCGGATCAGGACCGGCCAC
Source organism: Gemmatimonadales bacterium (assembly GCA_050732975.1). Taxonomy (GTDB): domain Bacteria; phylum Gemmatimonadota; class Gemmatimonadetes; order Gemmatimonadales; family GWC2-71-9; genus Palsa-1233. Next base: position 2,606 of record JBOHRZ010000060.1, on the reverse strand, counting down.
CGCCATCAGCGCTCCGAGATCGCCGACCAACTGGACACTGTCCGGACGTGGCTGGCGCATCGCATCGGCACAGCGCGCCGCACGCGACAGCACCGCGGCCGCCAGTGCTGCGATGTCGGCGGTGGCCAGTTCATCGATTGCCGACTCGGCCACGACGAGTCCATCGTCGGCCGAAATCACCAGGGCACCGACGACGCCGGCGACGCCGGTCACCTCCCGAAGCGCAGCTTCCCACGGCGCCGCGCTCACGACGACCCGCCGGCGACGAACGCTCTCGCCGCGGGCACGGCGCGGGTCGCGAGAGCCAGCAAACGTCCGAGGGGTGTCGCCGAGGTGCGGCGCACGAGCATGCCCGACTGGTCGTCGACGGCCATCAATGCGGCGCGCGTTTCGGCCGTTTCCAGAACCACGTGCCGGAAAGCACCGAACTGCAGCAGGCGCGTGGCGCGGATTGCTTCGCGGAGCAGCCCGCCGGCCTCGGCCGCGGTGGCGTCGGCCTCGGATTCGCGATCGCCGCCGCCAAGCCGGAGGCCGCGGACGTCGAACAGAAGAATCCCGCTCGCAGGGTCGGTCAGCGCCGACGGGGTGACATCGGCATCCGCGCCACGCAGCGCCCGGATTCGATCCAGCGCGGCGAGGACCGACGCGTCGTGGGGTGCCTGCACCGCGGCGCGCTCGAGTTGCTGTTCGGCCCCGGCGTAGTCGCGTGCCCGGAAGGCGACGAACGCAAGACCCTTGCGCGCGCCGAGATGACCAGGATCGCACTCCAGTGCGGCGTGCCACGCGCCGATCGCGCCGGCATCGTCGCCCTGGTCCGCCCGGATACGCCCGAGGAGGTCGTGCGCCGCCGCCACCGTCGGATCCCTGGCCAGCCCCGCGAGGCAGACCGTCTCCGCGGCGGCGAGCTGGCCGCGTTGCCGGAGGCGTTCGCCGAGTTCGAGAAAGGCCGGGCCTTGCGATGTCGTCACGGGTGAGCGAAGCGGCAGATCAGTCACGGTGGTCGCGGAGCGCCTCCATCATGGTTCCAGCGGCCAGCATCAGCGCGGCGGCGTCACCGGCACGGTCCGGCTCCTCGGCCTGCCAGGCAGTCCAGGCGGAGATGGCCCGGTCGAATCGCCACGCCGCCGCCTCGGCCAGTCCCAGCGAACGCCACGCTCCGCCGTCGTGGGGATGGGCATCGACCTGCTGCCGCAGCAGCCCGACCGCGTCGTCGAACCGACCCGCGGCGATCGCGGCGTGGGCCGCCGCCATCGGGTCCGCCGCGGGCGGTCGCAGGTCAAGTATAGCGGCGCCCTGCAGCGCGCGGACCGATTCGGCGACGCTTTCCACCGGCTCGTCGAGCACCCGTGCCAGCGACGCGATGTCACACACGCCATCGACGAGATCGAGCAACCGCCAGTCGTCGGCGCTGAATGGATGATCGGGACCCGCAGCCAGGCGCTCCGCCGCAACGAACTCCGGCACGGCACTGAACTGCGCGCATTCGGCGGCGAGTTCGATCCGTCGTGTTTCGGCGTCAACGAGCTGGAAGACGAGATCGTCCGGTACGATCGCCAGAGGACCGGCGACGCCGGCACTTTCGCGGAAGTCGAAATGACCGCCGTTGCGTTGGATCATCCGGCCCAGCGCGCGTGTGGCCAGCACCGAGCGGAGGCCGACCGAGGTATCGAGGTCGGCTCCCGATTTTCCGGCGGCGAGATGTCGCGCCACGAGGGCCTGCTGCAACGCGGCGTCGCCGGCCTCGGGCTCGACCGCGACGATGATGCCGTCGTTGAGCCGAACCGTCACGGCCTGCTCCGCCTCCCCGCCGGCGACCTCCAGAGTGCCGCTGCGACGGCCGCGGTGCAGGAGCTGGAATACCTCGATGAGACCGATTTCGCTCAGTGGCCCGTGCATCAGTGCTCCGCGAACAGCGCGGCAAGCTGCCGCGCCGAGCGTGCGTGGCGACGGCTGATCGCCGCCAGTTCGCCGCTGTCCCGCTCATCCGCAACGGATTCCAGATCGGAGAGCGCTTCGCGATACCGGCGCAACTTGGCCAGCGCCACGCCACGATGAAACCGTGCGGCGGGGGAGGCAGGCTGATCGGTGAGCACCTGATCGAAGAGCGCCAGCGCCTCGCCAAGGTGCGAGGCGTCGAGAAGCGCGCGGCCGAGAACTAGCAACACATCATCCGTGTGGAACGAGCCGACCGGTTCGCTTCGCTCGGCCGGCAATTCGACAGTCGGCGTGTCGGGTCCGGTGTCGAGACACCAGACCTGTGGCCGGTACCAGGGTGACAACTGCAGCGCTCGCCGCACCGCGGCCAGGGCTTCACGTTGGCGGCCAAGCCGCACCTGGGCGAGCCCGAGCGTGAAATGGGCTCGCGCCAGCGAGGCATCGGCGCGAATAGCTCCGTTGAGCAGGGCGACGGCGACGGCGGGATCGTCATCGAGCAGCGCGGCGTAACCGGCCAGCGCGCGCACGACCGCGGCAACGCCGGGCAGCGCCAGCGCCGGCGCCAGCAGGGAGCGGGCGCGGTGGGGAAAGCCACGCCGCACCATCGCCAGCGCCCGATTGTGCGTGGCAAAGACCGTCCCGGCGGTAGCGGCCCGCTCCCAGGCGACGTC